>DASQDJ010000146.1:0-8633 GCA_035634215.1 Solirubrobacterales bacterium
CTGCGCGCGCGCCGCTCGCCCTAGCTGAGCGCGGCCCTCACGAAGTCCACGTCGGCGCGCAGGTCGTCGAGGTCGCGCGGAGTTTCGACGACGGCAGGGGGGCCGGCGGCCCGGATCATCGCGCGCAGCGCCTCCTCGCCCACCTGGCCCTTGCCGATGTTCGCGTGCCGGTCCGCGCCGGTCCCCGGAGGGTCGCGGGAGTCGTTCACGTGGAGGAGGTCGATCCGGCCGACGATCGCAAGCACCCGCTCCACGGCGTCGGAGAGGTCCTCGCCGGCGGCGTGGGCGTGGCACGTGTCGAAGCAGAAGCCCAGCTCGACCGAGGTCTTCGCGCCGTCGATCGCCTCCCACAGCTTGGCCAGCGCGTCGAAGCGGCGGGCGACGGCGTTGTCGCCGCCGGCCGTGTTCTCGATGTAGACCGGCACCTCCGACTCGAGCATCTCAAGCGTCCGCGCCCAGCGGCCCACCCCCTCGTCGATGCCGTCTTCGGCGTGTCCCCCGTGCACGATCACGGCGGCGGCCTCCACCTGAGCGGCGGCCTCGCAGGTCTGCTGGAGGATCTTGCGCGAGCCGTAGCGGACGTTGGAGCGCGGCGAGCAGACGTTGACCAGGTATGGCGCGTGGACGTACAGCGGCACGGGCGAGGCCCGCAGCTCCTCGGCATCCGCCCGCGGCTCGGGCTTGCGCCAGTCCTGTGGATTGGAGAGAAACACCTGCACGCAATCGGCGCCGAGCGCCTCCGCGGCGGCGAGGGGCCGCTCCGGGCCGACATGAGCCCCGACCATCCGCGCCGCATCCATGCCGGCAGCATAGGAGGACGAGCGCCGGTGACGGTGCGGCGAGAGCCGGGTTTCGCTTCTCCGATCCTGGGCAGCTAGGAAAGGTGGAGAGTGGAGCGAACGTCGAGCGTCTCAGCCGCTTCCTGAGCGTCTTCAGCCTCGGACTGGGGACCGCCCAGCTGGCCTCGCCGCAGCTCGTCAACCGCATGGCCGGCATCCGCGACGACGCGACCAGCCGACTCTGGCAGCGGCTCGTCGGCGTCCGCGAGCTGGTCGCCTTCGCGGCGATCGAGGCGGAGCGGCCGCGGCCGCGGCGGGCGCTGTGGATGCGGTTCGCCGGCGACGCAAAGGACCTGACGCTTTTGACGCTCGCCTACCGCGCCAGGCGGGCCAGCACGCCGCGCCTGATCGGCGCGATGGCCAACGTCGCGGGCATAGCCGCCCTCGACCTCTACGCGGCCATGCAGGCGAGCCGCGTGCCCGAGGAGCCGAGCGAGGAGGAAGTCATGCACGTCAAGGCCGCGATCACCGTGCGCAAGCCCCGTGAGGAGGTCTACCGCTTCTGGCGCGATCTCGAGAACCTGCCGAGCTTCATGAACCACGTCGAGTCGGTCGAAGGCAACGGCAACGGCCGTAGCCACTGGAAGGTGAAAGCGCCTGCCGGCGCCACCGTCGAGTGGGACGCCGAGGTGGTCGAAGACCGTCCCGGCGAGGCGCTTGTCTGGCGCTCGGTCGAGGGGTCGGGCATCCAGAACGCCGGTGCCGTGCGGTTCGTCGACGCGCCGCGCAACCAGGGCACCGAGGTCCACGTCGAGTTCGACTACGGCGTCCCCGGCGGTCGCCTCGCCGAGGCGGTCGCGAAGCTCTTCGGCGAGGAGCCAACCCAGCAGGCCAAGGACGACCTGCGGCGCTTCAAACAAGTGCTCGAGACCGGCTTCGTCGTGATCAGCGAGGGCAGCCCAGAGGGCTCGACCGCGCGACGTCACCTCAAGCAGCGGCCCGGCCAGCCCCCAGAGCAGGCGCCCGCTCAGGAACCGAGCCCGACCGCCGTTCAGGTAACCGCCGAGGATGGAGAACGACCGGCCGCGGAAGGAGGGCCACAGTGAAGGCCACCGTCTACACCGGCCGCAACAGCGTCGAGGTCCAGGAGGTCCCCGACCCGCAGATCCTCAACTCGCGCGACGCGGTCGTCAAGGTGACCTCGACCGCGATCTGCGGCTCGGACCTGCACCTCTACGACGGCTACGTGCCGATGGTCAAGAAGGGCGACATCTTCGGCCACGAGTTCATGGGCGAAGTGACCGACGTGGGCGCCGACGTCGAGAACCTGAAGCCGGGCGACCGCGTCGTCGTCCCGTTCCCGATCGCCTGCGGCGCCTGCAACGCCTGTCAGGCGCAGCTCTATGCCGCCTGCGAAAACTCGAACCCGAACGCCGGCCGCGCCGAGAAGCTCTGGGGGCACTCGATCGCCGGCGTCTTCGGCTACTCGCACATCCTCGGCGGCTATCCCGGCGGCCAGGCGGAGGCGGCTCGCGTCCCCTTCGCCGACGTCGGCCCGCTGAAGATCGAAAGCGACCTCACCGACGAGGACGTGCTCTTCCTCTCCGACATCCTGCCGACCGGCTACATGGGCGCCGAGATGTGCGACATCCAGCCCGGCGACGTCGTCGCCGTCTGGGGCGCCGGCCCGGTCGGGTTGTTCGCGGCGGCCAGCGCGCGGATGCTCGGCGCCGAGCGGGTGATCGTCATCGATCGCTTCGAGTACCGGCTGAACAGGGCGCTGACCGGCGCCCGCGCCGACGACGTCATCGACTACGAAGCGCAGCCCGACGTGGTCGAGGAGTTGAAGGAGCTGACCGGCGGTCGCGGCCCCGACGCCTGCATCGATGCGGTGGGGCTGGAGGCGCACCATGCGCACGGCGTCGTCCACGCCTACGACCGGGTCAAGCAGGCGACGCGCATGGAGACCGAGCGGCCGCACGCGCTGCGCGAGGCGATCATGGCCTGCCGCAACGGCGGAATCGTGTCGGTGATCGGCGTCTACGGCGGCTTCCTCGACAAGTTCCCGATGGGCGCGGTGATCAACCGCGGCCTGACGATCAGAGCCGGCCAGTGCCACGTCCAGAGAGACATGCGGCCCCTGCTTGAGCGGATCGAAAGGGGCGAGATCGACCCAACCTTCGTGATCAGCCATCAGATGTCGCTCGACCAGGCCTCGGAGGGCTACGAGACCTTCAAGCACAAGCAAGACGACTGCGTGAAGGTGGTCCTCAAGCCGTAGGAAGCGCCGCGCGGCACTTCGTCACCACCTGACTGGGGCGAATGTGCCGAACGCTAGCTGCGCCTAGCCGGTCGGTTCGCGGCTGAGGCCGCGCTGCGCCTCTTTCGCCTGCCGCACGAAGCCGCAGACCTCCTCGGTGCTGTCGGCGGTGACCAGGAGGTTCAGGTCGTCGGGCGAGATCAGCCCCCCGTCGTCGAGACGATCGTCGACCCAGTCGAGCAGCGGTTCCCAGAATTCCGAGTCGACGAGGATCGTCGGGAAGTGCTGGATGCGGTCGGTTTGGATCAGGGTGAGGCTCTCGAACAGCTCGTCGAGCGTGCCGAAGCCGCCCGGGAAGATGACGAAGGCGCGCGCGTAGCGCACGAACATCAGCTTGCGGGCGAAGAAGTAGTGGAAGTCGACCTGGCGGTTGACGTAGCGGTTGGTGATCTGCTCGTGCGGCAGCTCGATCGTCAGCCCGACCGAGAGCCCGCCCGCCTCGTCGGCGCCGCGGTTGGCGGCTTCCATCAGCCCCGGCCCGCCGCCGGTGATTACGGTCAAGCCCTCGCGCGCCAGGCAGGCCGCGGTCTCGCGGCAGAGCCCGTACCAGCGGTGGTCCTCCGGAACCCGCGCCGAGCCGAAGATCGAGACGCCGTCTTCGACGTCGCGCAGCGCGTCGAACCCCTTGTCGATCTCGGCGCCGATCCGCCTGACCCGCTTCTCGTCCTCCTCCTCGACGTCGCAGGGCGAGCAGAGCAGCTCTTCGTCGCGCTTGGCGCCCTTGGTCTCGTGCTCGACGTCGCTCATCGTCTCGGGATAGAACCGTCTCTACCCCCTTGGGGCGGCTACTACGCTGGCCGTCAGCCGCCCGTCGCGGAGAAGTGCTGGTAGTCCTTCGGCCAGGGCCAGTTCCCACCCCACTTCCAGCCGGCGGCGGCGAAGGCGCGGACGACCGGGCCGTCGCGGTGGACCATGCCCTCGGCGTGGCGGGAGCGGCGCGCGTAGGGCGCTCCCGCCGGCGGCGAGACGTAGCCCGAGGCGGTGACGTAGGGGTTCTCGACCGGGTTGAGGTCGATGGCCCGGCCGTAGGCGTGCTCGGACCAGCGCGTCGTGCCGGCGACGAAGCGGCAGTTGAAGGCCGACGTGTTGTCGGCGGCCATGCTGCGACGGTCGTCGGCGCCGTAGGCGTCGACTAGGCGCATGCGACGGATCGGGAAGCGCAGCTCGTAGAGGCGGCGCATGACGCGCAGGATCGGACGGGCGTGCTCGCGGTGGACGACGAGGCGGCCGCGCCGCGCCTCCCCGTCGAAGCCCCAGTGGGCGGCCGTCACCAGGCGCAGGTCGGCGAAGCCGACCGGGCAACCGGGCCGCCAGGAGACGCCGCTCATGCGCTCACGGGTCCTCATGTCGATGCGCGAGACCGAGCCTTCGAAGGGCGGCGGGCCGGCGGCGAGGGCGAGCAGCGAGGAGAGGAGCGCCAGCGTGCCGGTCACGCCGCTCAACCTAATCGAGCTCGGCGAGCAACAGGTCGACGCGGCCGGCGATCTCGTCGCGGATCCGCCGGATCTCCGCGAGTTGCCTGCCCTTCGGGTCGGGCAGGTCCCAGTCGAGGTAGCGCTTGCCGGGGATGTAGGGGCACTCGTCGCCGCAGCCCATCGTGACCACCACGTCCGCCCACTCGGCGTCCTCGCGCGAGAGCCGCCGCGGGGCTCGCCCGCCGATGTCGATGCCCAGCTCGCCCATTGCCTCGACCACGACCGGGTTCACCTCGCTGGCCGGTTCGGTCCCCGCCGAGCGCGCTTCGTGCCGGCCGGAGGCGGCCCGCTCGAACAACGCCTGACTCATCTGCGAGCGGCCGGCGTTGTGAAGGCAGACGAAGATGACGCGCGCCATTAAATTAAGAAATTAGCAGCTTTATTCTTAAGTTAGCTTGCTAGCATCTTGTTTTGTGGCGAGGGTTGCGGAAAACATCTGCCTGGCCGAGGATCTCGTCCGCTTGCGACGGGCGGAGCGCCTGCCGGAGGCGGCCGGGGACGTGAGGCCGGCCCGACGGAACCTCGAATCGCGGCTTCCCGCGACCTTCTCGCGCTCCTTCGCCGCCCGCTTCCTCGGGGTGAGCCAGCCGGCGCTCGACCGCTGGGTCAGCGCGGGGGAGATTCCCGTGGTCGTAACTCCCAGCGGCCGCCGGGAGGTGCCGCGTCGTTTCGCGATCGAGCTGCGCGAGGCGATCGACGAATTGCTGCGGCGGGGCTCGCGACGGCCGCTGGCGGCGGCGCTCGCGGCGCGCCGGAAGGCGGCCGAGAAGCTGCCGATCCCTGAGGTCGCGGACCGGGCCGCGCCGACGCCGCCGCACGGCCACGAGACGGCTGAGCGGCGCGGCCGTGCCTTCCACGAGGTGATCGCTCGGCGTCTCGACGAGACGACGCTCGAAGACGCCCGCGAGGAGGTCGAGCGGCTGGCCGGGGGCGGGCACCTGCGGGAGCGATACGCCAAGCGATGGCGCGAGCTGCTCGCCGGCTCGCCGGACGAGGTCGCGGCGGCGATCGTCGCTGACACCCCGGAGGGGCGCGACTTGCGGCAGAACAGCCCCTTCGCCGGCGTCGTCAACGAGCAGGAGCGCCGCCGGATCGTCGCGCGGGTTCGCTGAGCGTGCGTCGCGCGGAGCTGGAGCACGTGATCCGCGCGGCGGCCGACGTCGCTGAGGACCCGGACATCGTCGTCGTCGGCGGGCAGGCGATCCTCGGCCAATATCCGGACGCGCCAGAGTCGTTGCTGGTCTCGCGCGAGGTGGACGTCTATCCGCGCAATCGGCCAGAGCGCGGTGACGACATCGACGGCAGTCTCGGCGACGGCTCCTACTTCGACGCCACCTACGGCTACTACGCGCACGCCGTCGGCCCCGAGACCGCAGTCGGCCCGGCAGGGTGGGAAGAGCGCCTGGTGCCGGTGCGCAACGAGAACACCGGCGGCGCGACCGGCTGGTGCCTGGAGGTTCACGACCTGGTGCTCTCCAAGTGCGTCGCCGGCCGCGAGCGCGACTGGGAGTTCGCCGTCGAGGCCCTGCGCCACGGCCTGGCCGATCCCGAGGAGCTGCGCCGCCGGGTCGGCGATCTGCCGCTTCCGGTCGAGCGGCTCGAGGCGGTGCGGCGAATGGTCCAGGGCGTCATCGAGCGTGCCGGGGTCCCACGGTGAACGCTCGCCTTTCGCCGTCCGCGCTCCTCTCTACCTTGGCCGCACGATGTTCCAGGAGTCGCTGACCGACACGGACGGGCGGCCGGTAGTCGAAGAGGCAGCCCCAGCCGTGGCGGAGTCGCCGCAAGCCGGCTCCGTCCGGGTCCCGCTGCGCGAGCTCGAGGACGGCGGGCGGGTCAGCGGCGTCTACGCGGTGCGCGAGCGCGAGCTGCGCCGCCGTCGCAACGGCGATCCCTGGCTGCGCCTCGTCCTCTGCGACACCAGCGGCGGCGCAGAGGCGGTCTGCTGGGAGGAGGCGGAGGCGCTCTACGCGCTGGCGGCTCCCGGCGCCGCGGTCTTCGTCGACGGCAGCTTCGAGGTCAGCGAGCGGTGGGGCCCGAAGATCAAGATCTCCGAGCTTCGCATCGCGGTCGACGGCGAGTACAGCCCCGAGGACCTGATCGCCGGGTCGCACATCCCCTTCGAGCGGCTTGAGGGCGACCTGCGCGAGCTGCTCGGCACCGTTCAGGACTCGCGGCTCGCCGACCTGCTGGACCGCTTCTTCGGCCCCGGCTCGGAGATCTGGCGCCGCTTCCGCGACGCGCCGGCGGCCAAGACCTACCACCAGGCCTACCGCCACGGCCTGCTCGAGCACACCGTCTCCGTCGCGCAGGCGGTCAGCGCGGCCGCCAACTTCTTCCCCGGCATCGACCGCGAGGTGGCGGTGACCGGGGCGCTGCTTCACGACATCGGCAAGATCGAGGCCTACAACGACGACCCCTTCGCGATCGACCTCACCGACGCCGGCCGCCTGCAGGGCGAGATCCCGCTTGGCTACTACCGCGTCCGCCGCCAGATCGAGGACATCCCGGGCTTCGACCCCGGCCTCGCCCAGGCGGTGCTGCACATCATCCTCAGTCACCACGGCTCGCTCGAGCACGGCTCGCCGGTCGTGCCGGCGACGCGCGAGGCGGTCCTCGTCCACATGATCGACAATCTGGGCGGGCGGCTGGGCAGCTTCGACCGGCTGGAGCGCGAGCTGCGCGACGGCGAGTCCTGGTCGGGCTTCGACCGGGCGTTGTCCGGCTCGGCGTACTTCGGCCAGCGCGCCGCCTGACGGCCTCCGGGCGCGCCATGCGGCGTCCTCAGTCGGCCAAATAGGTCAACTATTAGGCCTCCTTGCGTCCTTGCCTGCCGCACCCGGAGTCACGTCAGAACGTCACCAAATTGCGGCTTGATCACCCTCCGGGCGGGGAGGGTTCACGCCCTCCCTCACTATTCTGAGCCTCGTGGCAAAGGACACCGAGAAGCTGATCCGCCAGCTCTCGCTGATCTCGTTCCTGATGGCGCAGGGCAGGCCGGTATCGGCGCTGGAGATCAAGCGCGAGGTCGAGGGCTACAGCGACATGAACGACGACGCCTTCGCGCGTCGCTTCTACGCCGACCGCGCCGAGTTGGAGAGCCTCGGCATCCAGCTCTCGGTCGAGAAACCGGGCGAGGGCTTCTTCGAGGCCGAGCTCTACTCGCTGCCGCCAGAGAACTTCTACCTCGACGCGATCGAGTTCTCAGACGACGAGCTGGCCGCGCTCAGCACGGCGCTCTCGCTGCTCACCCAGGGCGAATTCGCCTACGCGGAGCCGCTGCGGCTGGCCCTGCAGCAGGTCGCCTGGGGCCACCCGAACCCGCTCAGCGAGGGCGAAGGCGCGCCGGTCGAGATGGCGATGACCGCCTCCGCCGGCGGCCGTGAGCTCTCCCAGCGCCTCTCGAAGATCGAGACCGCGATCTCTCGCCGCAAGACGATCGAGTTCACCTACTACACGATGGAGCGCGACGAGACCGAGAAGCGCAAGGTCGACCCCTACCACCTGGTCTTCCGCGGCGGGCAGTTCTATCTGATCGGCCACTCCCACGAGCGCGACGCGGTGCGCGTCTTCCGCCTCTCGCGGATCCAGGGGAAGGTCGGCTACGCGACCAAGGCCGAGCACGACTTCTCGACTCCCGAGAACTTCGACCGCCGCGACTACGGCGGCCGCGCCGACTGGCAGCTCGGCGAGATCCAGGGCCGCGCCAAGATCTTCCTGCGCGACCGCATCGCCTGGCTGGTCGAGCGCGACTACGGCTCCTACGGCGAGCTGCGCGCCGCGAGGAAGTCCGACCGCGCGCCGGGCAAGGGCACGGTCTTCGAGACCGACTACGCCTCGCCCCGCGAGCTGATCGCCTGGGTGCTGCGCTGGCGCCAGAACGCCGCCGTGCTCGCTCCCGACGAGCTGCGCCAGGAAGCCGAGCGCCGACAGGAGCTGATCCAGGAGCGCCACGTCAACGGCTTCGAGCCGGCCGCAGGTCGCCGTAGTCGCCGTAGTCGCGCTCGACCAGCCAGGCGATCCGGTCACGCAGGAAGATTTTGGCGCGTCCCTGGATCTCCC
>DASQDJ010000147.1:0-2501 GCA_035634215.1 Solirubrobacterales bacterium
CCTTCGGAAGATGAGGAGCCTCAGGACGAGGCGGCGGCGGAAACGCCTGAGGCGGAGGCCCCTGAGGCCGACGAGCAGCCGCGGGACGAAGCGCCTGCGGAGGAGCCCGAGGCGGAGGCTGGGGACTCCGGCGAGGGCAAAGACTGAGACCGCGGATCCCGAAGCCGAGCGGCCCGATCGGCGGCTTCGTCGAGCTGGTCGTGATCGTCGCGCTGGCGCTGGCGTTGGCACTCGGCATCCAGGCCTTCCTGGTCAAGCCGTACCAGATCCCCTCCGAATCGATGGAGCCGACCCTCGACGTCGGCCAGCGCGTCCTCGTCAACCGCTTCGAGTATCACTTCGGCGATCCGGACATCGGCGACATCGTCGTCTTCCACCCGCCGAAGGGCGCGGACAACGGGACCGAATGCGGAGCGAAGAGCCAGCAGGTGGGCGAAGCTTGCCCGGAGCCGACGCCCCAGCGCTCCGACCAGAACTTCATCAAGCGGATCGTCGCCGGCCCCGGCGACCGCTTGAGCATCCGCAACGGGCATCCGGTCATCAACGGGGTCGAGAAGACCGACGAGTCCTACATCCAGCCCTGCGAACCGGGAAGTTCCTGCGATTTTCCGAAGACGATCACGATCCCGCCCGGGCATTGGTTCATGATGGGCGACAACCGTGGGGCGAGCCAAGACAGCCGTTTCTGGGGCCCCGTCCCCCGCGAGTGGATCATCGGCAAGGCCTTTGCCACCTACTGGCCGTTCGACCGCGTCGGCATCTTCTAAGGGCCAGACGAAGGCGCACCGTCGCCGGCTGGCGCGCTCGCGCCGCCTCTTCGCCTTCGACCGCGGCCTCGGCAGCCGTCTCGTGGCCGGCGCCGACGAGGCGGGGCGCGGTTGCCTGGCGGGCCCGCTGGTCGCTGCCGCTGTCCTGCTCGACTACGAGACGCTCTCGCGGTCCGACCGCCGCGCCCTAACGGGCCTGCACGACTCCAAGCAGATGAAGCCCGAGCGGCGCGAGGAGCTGTACCCGGCGGTGCTGCGGGCCGCGACGCGGGTCGCGGTGGCGGTCCGCTGCGTGCGCGGCATCGACCAGCGTGGCCTGCATGTCACGAACATCGAAGCGCTCTCCTGCGCGCTGGAGCGGCTGGCTCCCGACGAGGACGCGATCTGCCTCGTCGACGGCTTCTCCCTGCGCCACTGCGCGGTTCGGCACCGCGCGGTCATCGACGGGGACGCGACGAGCGCCGCGATCGCCGCCGCCTCGGTCGTCGCCAAGGTCAGCCGCGACCGCTACATGCAGGGCGCCGCCGAGCGGCACCCCGGCTGGGGCTTCGACGAGCACGTCGGCTACTCGACGCCCGAGCACCGCGCCGCGATCGAGCGGATCGGCATCTCGCCGCTGCACCGCCGCTCGTTCGACTCGGTCGCCTACTCGCAGCTCGAGCTGGCCTGACGCGCCTGAGGCCTTAGAAGGCTCCTCGGATGTGCTCGAAGTCGACGATCGCGCCGCCGCGGTCGAAGGTGACGCCGATCGCGTCGAAGCGGATCTCGGCGTAGCGGGGGAGGTCGCGCCGCTCGGCGAGCCAGGCGGCAGCGAGGCGGCGGATACGGCGCTGCTTGCGGGAGTCGATCGCGAGGATCGGCCGCTCCGGACCGAGGTCGGAGCCGGCGCGGCCGGCTTTGACCTCGACGAAGACGAGCGCGTCGCCGTCCAGGGCGACCAGGTCGAGCTCGCCGTAGCGAGTGCGCGCGTTGCGCTCGACGATCTCCCAGCCGGCGGCGGCGAGGCGGGCCCCGACGAGATCCTCCGCGTGCCGCCCTAATCGCTGTCTCTGCACCGTCATTCCGGGGCCGAAGCTAGGGGAGCAGGCGCCCTCATGCCTTCGGTCACAAAGACGGCGCAGAAGATTTGAAATCAGCGCACCACGCGCGCGTCGCGGTCCGCCAGCGTTGCGTCCATGCTCGCAACGGCCCGCACCTTCACGCTCGACGGCATCGAGGCCCGCCCGGTCCGGGTTGAGGTCGACGTGCGCCGCGGCATGCCGACGTTCTCTGTCGTCGGGCTGCCCGACGCCGCGGTGCGCGAGGCGCGGGAGCGGGTCCGAGCGGCGCTCGCCAACTGCGGCTTCGAGTTCCCGCTGCGGCGGATCGTCGCCAATCTGGCGCCGGCGAGCCTGCGCAAGGCCGGCCCCGGCCTGGACCTGCCGATCGCCGTGGCGCTGCTGGTCGCCTCGGGCCAGCTCTCCTGGGAGGCGCTCGGCCGCACGGTGCTGGTCGGCGAGCTCGCGCTCGACGGCTCCCTGCGAGCGGTACCCGGCGTGCTGGCGATCGCCGAGGCGGCGCGGGAGCGGGGCGCGGCGGCGATCGCCGTGCCGGCGGCCAACGGGCCGGAGGCGGCGCTCGTCGAGGGGATCGAGGTGCTGCCCCTGGAGAGCCTGAGTCAAGTGACGGGCCTGGCCGCGGCGGAGTGGGCGCCGTCGCGTCCCGAGCCGCTGCCGCTCCGGCTCGCCGGCGAGG
>DASQDJ010000148.1:0-7246 GCA_035634215.1 Solirubrobacterales bacterium
TTTCGGTGAACCTGTCCGCGGCGGACCTGCTCGACCCATCGCTGCCGCGGGAGGTGCAGGAGGGGCTCGAGCGCAACGGCGTGCCGGCCTCCGCCCTGATCATCGAGCTCACCGAGACCTCCGTGATCTCAGACCCGGTACGGGTCGGTGACGTGCTTGGGCAGCTCGGCGACCTGGGGGTGGGGCTCTCGCTCGACGACTTCGGCACCGGCTACTCGTCGCTCACCCACCTGCGGACACTCCCGGTCGGAGAGGTGAAGATCGATCGAGCCTTCGTCGCGCGCATGGGCTCGAACGCGGCCGACCAGGCGATCGTGCGCGCGACGATCAACCTCTCCCACGACCTCGGCAAGCGAGTCGTGGCCGAGGGCGTCGAGGACGAGGAGACCTGGCAGTTGCTCGCCGAGCTTGGCTGCGAGCTGATTCAGGGCTACGCCTTCTCGCCGCCGCTGCCGGCGGAGGAGCTGACGCCGCTGCTGGCGAGCGCGCGCCCGGCGCTGAGCCCGCTCGCGGGCGAGCTCGCCCCGGCCGCGGGCTAGCCCCCGCGATCCGCCTTTCCGGAGCTAGACTGGGCGGCCCTAGGGGCTGTAGCTCAGCTGGAAGAGCGACGCGCTGGCAGCGCGTAGGTCACGGGTTCGAGTCCCGTCAGCTCCACTCTCAGGAAGACTTCTTCTTCCCGCCCTTCGAGTTTTCGCCGCCCCGCTTCGAGGCGCCCTTGCTGTTGGCGATCTTCGCGGCGCGTTCCTTGCTCATCCCCTTCTTGCGCAGTCCTTCGTACTGCTTGTCGTTCTTGACGCTGGGGCCGTGGTCTTTAGCCATCGCTCGCCTCCTTCGCTCGCTTGCGCCGCACTTACCCCGCCCTGGGGGCGGTAATCCGGCCCGGGCGGGGTCCGGATAGCCTGCGCGGCGCGTGGACCAGCTCGTGCAGATCGTCGGGGCGCTGCTGATCCTGATCGCCTACGCGGCCGCCCAGGCGGGGGCGATGGACCAGCACTCGCGCGCCTACCTGTTGCTCAACCTCGTCGGCTCGGCAGTGCTGGCGGTGCTCGCTTGGCAGGAGCGGCAGTGGGGCTTCCTGCTACTCGAGGGGGTCTGGGCCGTGGTCTCGCTCTGGGGCCTGGCGCGGCTCAACGCCGCGCCCGCCGCTGCCGATGATTGAGCGGTGAACGCCGCGAACCAGCACACCTTCTCGCACGGCATGCGGGACACCCGCGAGACGTTCGAGCTCTGGAACGAGCGTCCAGGAGCCGTGCTGCGCGGCTGGGTCGCCCTCAGCCTCGCGGTGTCCGTCGCTCTGCTTGGCGCCGTCTGGGTGGTGGCCGGGCTGCTGACCCCCGACGTCACGCCGATCCACATGGCGGGGCTGACCGAGTCGAGCTCGGTGGCCGACCTGGCGCCGATCCTCTGGCGGAACTCGCTGGTCCTGGCCCTGCACGGGACGGCCTGCGTCGCCGGGTTCATCGCGGGCGCCTCGATGCCGATCGCGGCCGCCCAGAGGACGGGGCTCTCGCGCTGGGTCCACGTCAAGGCGGCCGAGTTCGCGATCCTCTTCGTCGCCGCTGTCACCCTCTTCTCGCTCTCCACGCAGGCGCTCTACCTCGGCTTTCAGGGCTCGACGATTGCCTACCAGCTTGGCATCTCGCACGCCGAGTTGATGCTCAGCGTCCTGCCGCACGCGATTCCGGAGCTGACCGCCCTCTTCCTGCCGCTCGCCGCCTGGCTGATCGCGAGCCGGCGCGGCGAGTGGAACCAGCTCCTCGCCGCGACCTTCATCACCGTGCTGCTGGCGATTCCCGTCCTCGTCGCGACGGCGACGATCGAGGTCTACCTGTGGCCGCGGCTTCTCGAGGCGCTCTCGCCGGCCCTCTGAACTCCCCCTCCAGCATTCAGAGACTAAAGTGTCTTTGTAGAGCAAAACGAGGAGCAGCAGGAGATCCCTTTGCCCGCCGACAACCCGCCTTACGCCCGCCTCGATCATCGCCTGAAGCGGTCGATCCAGGCGCTGCCGATGCGGGTGCTGCAGGCGTTGGTTGACCGTCCGGGGACGGCCCGCCAGCTCGGGCATGTGCTCGACGAGGACCCCGAGGCGGTCCTCGCTCAGTTGGTCGATCTGTGGGAAGACGGCTGCATCGAGCTGGCGCCTGGAATGCAGGCGGAGGATCCGCTCGATCGCCGCTACCGGGTTCTGGGCTGCCTGCTCGAGGAGTCCGACTGGGCCGCTCTCTCCAAGGCCGATCGAGAAGCCCTCACCGCGACGGCGATGCAGGTCGTCTTCACCGAGGTGCTCGTGGCGATGAAAGCCGGCACGTTCGACGCGCGCACCGATCGGCACCTGAGCTGGAAGCGCCTGCGGCTGGACGAGGAGGGTTGGCGAGAGCTCGCCGCGCTCCTGCGCCGTGCCCTGAGCGAAGTGGACGCGGTGCACGAGCGCTCGCGCGGCCGCCTGGCGCGTTCCAGCGAGGCCGGCGTCGAGGCGATGGTCTCGATGGTCGCCTTCGAGCGCGGCGATCCGATCGACGCCTGATCCGTACCCTGCCGGCGTGAGCGGTTACTCCGGCAAGCCCCTGGTCGCGAAGCTCGGGATCAAGCCCGAGGCCACGGTGGTCCTGATCGACGCCCCGACGGACGCGGAGCGCCTGCTCGAGCCCCTGCCGGAGGGGGTCGCGGTGCGGCGCGGCAACCGCGGCAACCGCGAGATGACGCTCTGGTTCGTGACGAGGCGGGCCGCGTTCGAGCGCCGCCTCGACAGCGTCGCAAGGGCGGTGGGGGACGGCACTCTCTGGATGGCCTGGCCGAAGCGCGCCTCGGGCGTCGAGACCGACGTCACCGAGGACACGATCCGCGAGGTCGCGCTGCCCGCCGGCCTGGTCGACACGAAGGTCTGCGCGATCGACGAGACCTGGTCGGGGCTCCGGCTGACGCGCCGTCGCTCCTAGAGCCTGACTCGGCGCCGCTTCGTACTCATAAGATCGCTGGACATGGCCGGTTACGACCCCAGGGAGATCGAGCGCAGGTGGCAGCAGGTCTGGGCGGACGAGCGCACCTGGGAGGTCGCGAACCCCGGTCAGCCGGGCTACGAGGGCGACAAACCGAAGGCCTACGTGCTCGAGATGCTCCCCTACCCCTCCGGCGAGCCCCACGTCGGGCACCTCAAGTGCTACGCGGTCGGCGACGCGATCGCCCACTTCCGCCGCCGTCACGGCCACGAGGTGATCCACCCGATGGGCTACGACGCGTTTGGCCTGCCGGCAGAGAACAACGCGATCAAGACCGGCGAGCCGCCGCGCGCGGCGACCGAGCGCTCGATCGAGTCCTTCCGGCGCCAGTTCCGCGAGTGGGGGATCTCGATCGACTGGTCGCGAGAGCTCGGCACCCACACGCCTGAGTACTACCGGTGGACGCAGTGGATCTTCCTGCGCCTCTTCGAGGAGGGGCTCGCCTATCGCGACGAGGCGCCGGTCCAGTGGTGCCCGAAGGACGCGACCGTGCTGGCGAACGAGCAGGTCGTCGACGGCCGCTGCGAGCGTTGCGGCACGGCGGTCGAGCAGCGCCGGCTCGAGCAGTGGTTCTTCAAGATCACCGACTACGCGGATCGGCTGCTCGCGGACTTCGACCGGCTCGAGTCCTGGCCCGAGCACGTCGTCACCATGCAGCGCAACTGGATCGGCCGCTCCGAGGGCGCCGAAGTCACCTTCCGCTGCGAGGAGGTCGACCTCGACTTCCCCGTCTTCACGACGCGGCCCGACACCCTCTTCGGCGCGACCTTCTTCGTGCTGGCGCCGGAGCACCCCGAGCTCGAGCGCCTGGTCGCCGGCACCCCCGCGGAGGCGGCCGTGCGCGAGTATGTCAACGACGTCGCCCGCGCCTCGGCCGAGGAGCGCGGCGACGAGGCGCGCCCGAAGACCGGCGTGCCGCTCGGCCGCAGCGTCGTCAACCCGGTCAACGGCGAGGAGATCCCGATGTACGTCGCCGACTACGTGTTGATGGAGTACGGGACGGGCGCGATCATGGCCGTGCCCGCCCACGACGCGCGCGACTACGAGTTCGCCAGGGCTTTCGACCTCCCAGTGCGGCGGGTGATCCAGGGCACCGACGAGGAGACGGCGCGCGACGCGGAGGGACTGCCCTACGCCGGCGACGGTCCGATGACCGGCTCGGGTCGCTTCGACGGCACGGGCAACCGCGAGGCCTACGGGGAGATCGTCGAGTGGCTTGGCTCGGAGGGCCGTGGCAAGGCCGCCGTGAACTACCGGCTGCGCGACTGGCTCGTCTCGCGCCAGCGCTACTGGGGCGCGCCGATCCCCGTCGTCTACTGCGAGGCGTGCGGCGAGGGCGGCCAGCCGGCGATCGTGCCTGTTCCCGACGACCAGCTGCCGGTCGAGCTGCCCGAGATCGACGACTACGCCCCGCGGGGCAAGAGCCCGCTGGCCGCGGCCGAGGACTGGGTCGCGACCGAGTGCCCGCGGTGCGGCAAGCCGGCGCGGCGCGAGACCGACACGATGGACACCTTCGTCGACTCCTCCTGGTATTTCATCCGCTACCTCGATTCGCGCAACGAGGAGGCGGCCTGGGACCGGGCGGCGGCCGACCACTGGCTGCCGGTCGACCAGTACATCGGCGGCGTCGAGCACGCGATCCTCCACCTCATGTACGCGCGCTTCTTCACCAAGGCGCTGGCGGACCTCGGCTACCTGAGCGTGCAGGAGCCGTTCGCCAACCTCTTCACGCAGGGGATGATCACCCGCGACGGCGCCAAGATGTCGAAGTCGAAGGGCAACACGGTCAGCCCGGCCGAGTACGTCGAGCGCTACGGGGCCGACAGCGCCCGCACCTACGTCTGCTTCATGGGGCCGCCGGAGCGCGGCGGCGACTGGTCGGACGAGGGCGTCGAGGGGGTCAACCGCTTCCTCTCGCGGCTCTGGAGGCTCTGCGAGGAGGTCGAGGGAAGGGACACCGTCGGCTACCACGAGCCCGATCAGCAGATGATGGCTGCCGTTCAGGAGCTCGAAGCAAAGCGCCATTGGGCGATCGACAAAGCCACCCGGGACTTCGAGCGCAGCTTCCAGTTCAACACGGTGATCGCCGCCGTGATGGAGTTGGTCAACGCGATCTACGCGCTCAAGGACAGGATGTACGGGACTCCGGGTGGGGACAAGCTGGTCCGCACGTCGATCGCCACCGCGGCCTCGCTGATCTTCCCGTTCGCGCCGCACCTCGGAGCTGAGATCTGGGAGCGCCTGGAAGGGGGCCGCGTCTGGGAGACGCCGTGGCCAACGCCAGACCCGGAGCTGCTGAGCAGCGACACGGTCACCCTGGTGGTCCAGGTCAATGGCAAGCTGCGCGACCGGATCGAGGCCGCGGCCGACGCCCCGGAAGGGGAGCTGATCGAGCTGGCGCGGGCGAGCGAGAAAGTGCGCCGGCACCTCGACGGCAAGAAGATCGTCAAGGAGGTCGTCGTGCCGGGCAGGCTGGTCAATCTGGTCGTCCGCTGAAATCCGCCCTTTTCCACGGGGTATCTGGTACAAAGCGGCCGCATGCTGGTGAGGCGCCTAGGGGAAGCTCCGGTGGAGGAGTGGCACAAGCTCCGTTGCCACGTGCTGATGGACGCCGGCGAACTCGGCGCCCGCAACATGTCGGTGACCTGGCTCGAGGTGCCGGCAGGGGCCGAGCAGACGCTGCGCTCCGACCAGGGCGGCGAGCAGGTCTACGTCGTGGTTCGCGGCAGCGGCTCGATGTCGGTGGTCGGCGACACCCAGGGAATCGAGGAGGGCGACCTGATCCTGGTTCCCCCCGCGACCGACCACTCGATCGCCAACGACGGCAGCGAGACGCTCGCCTGCGTCTCGGTCCAGTCGCCCCCGGTGGCCGCCTCGGAGCTGTACAGCGATCAGCTCGCCGAGGTCAGCGGCTATGACCTTGATGAAGATTGAGCAGAGGCGTCTAAGAATTTTTTGATTTAGCGCGCCACGCGTGCGCCCGGTCTTGGCAGCGTCGGGGCATGCCGGATCTGTCGAGGTCTCAGCTGTTCGTCTACGGGGCGGTGGCGATCGCGCTGCTGCTGGTCGGGGCGCGGGCGATCCGGGCGGAGGGCGGGGGCGAGTCGTTTGGGTCGTCGGCCGCCGTCAACGCTGGCGCTGAAGGCTCGGACGGCGTCACGGTCAGCAGCGCCGGCTCGGGCTTGGTGGTCGACGTCGCCGGCGCGGTCCAGGACCCCGGCGTCTATCGCCTGCCGGCCGGCTCCCGCGTGGTCGACGCGCTCGCCCGTGCCGGTGGGCCCGCCGGGGGAGCGATGTTGGAGGCGATCAACCGCGCGGCGCGGCTCGTCGACGGGCAGCAGGTCGTTGTGCCGAGCCGAGCCCCCGGCGGAGCCGGAGGCGTCGAACCGGCGGGTCTCGCCCTGGAAGGCGGGCCGATCAGCCTCGGCACCGCGACGGTCGAGCAACTGGACACCATCGACGGCATCGGCCCGGTGACGGCGCAGAAGATCGTCGAGTTCCGCGACCAGCACGGTGGCCTCGCCTCGGTCGACCAGCTCGACGAGGTGAGCGGGATCGGCCCGGCGACGATGGAGTCGCTGCGGGCCCGGCTGCAGCCCTGACATGCCGCGCTCCCCGCTCGCCGGCCCCCTGCTCCTGTTGGCGGTGGGCCTGGTCGCGCTGCTGGCGGTCGACCGAGTCGACGAGATCCGCGACCGCGCCAGCCGGGCGCTCGGCGAGGGAGTGCCGGCGCGCGAGGCGGCGCTGGCGCGCGGCTTCGTGCTCGGCCAGGACGAGGGGATCGACACGACCACGGAGGAGGACTTCCGCCGCTCCGGGCTGGCGCACCTGCTCGCTGTCTCGGGGCAGAACGTCACGCTCCTCGCCCTGCTGGCCATGCCGCTGCTGGCGGCTTTCGGCCTGCCGCTGCGCGCCCGCCTCGTCTGGGCCCTCGGCCTGATCGCCGCCTACGTGCCCGTGGCCGGTGCCGGCCCGTCGATCCAGCGCGCCGGCGTGATGGGAGCGCTCAACATGCTCGCGCTGCTCGCCGGCCGCCGTGCGTCCCGCTTCTACGGGCTGGCCGTGGCGGCGATCGTGACCCTCTCCGTCGATCCGGCCATCGCCGCCGACGTCGGCTGGCAGCTGAGCTTCGCCGCGCTGCTGGGCATCCTGCTCCTCGCGGCGCCGTTGCGACGCCGCCTGACGCCATGGGTCGGCTCGGGCGCGGCCGGGCGGGCGCTTGGCGACGCGGCGGCGATGACCGTGGCGGC
>DASQDJ010000149.1:0-3583 GCA_035634215.1 Solirubrobacterales bacterium
GGCCTTCGCGGTCAACGCCAAGCACGAGTTCGAGCGCAACCGCGAGCGCTACGCCTTCCTCAAGTGGGGGCGGACGGCCTTCGCCAACTTCAGCGTGGTGCCGCCGGCGACCGGCATCTGCCACCAGGTCAACCTCGAGCACATCTCCCAGGTCGTCTACCGCAGCGAGCGCACCGGCACCCTGCAGGCCTACCCGGACACGCTGGTCGGCACCGACTCGCACACGACGATGGTCAACGGGCTCGGCGTGCTCGGCTGGGGGGTGGGCGGGATCGAGGCCGAGGCGGCGATGCTGGGCCAACCGATCTCGATGCTGCTGCCCCAGGTCGTCGGCTTCCGCCTCTCCGGCGAGTTGCCCGAGGGAGCCACCGCGACCGACCTCGTCCTCACCGTGACCGAGATGCTGCGCGAGCACGGCGTCGTCTCCAAGTTCGTCGAGTTCTACGGCCCGGGCCTCCACACGCTCGGCCTCGCCGACCGGGCGACGATCGGCAACATGTCGCCGGAGTTCGGCTCGACCTGCGCGATCTTCCCGGTCGACGCCGAGACGCTCCGCTACCTGGAGCTGACCGGCCGCCCGACCGAGGCGATCGAGCTGGTCGACGCCTACGCCCGCGAGCAGGGCATGTTCCACGACGAGCGCTCCGAAGACCCCGTCTTCAGCGCGACCCTGGACCTCGACCTGTCCGAGGTCGAGCCGAGCATCGCCGGGCCGAAACGGCCGCAGGACCGGGTGCCGCTCTCGCAGGCCAAGGAGGCCTTCCTCGGCGTGCTGGGGGAATTCGCCCCCGATGCGGTCGAGCGCGCCGTCAACGGGGTCGACGAGGCGAGCATGGAGTCCTTCCCCGCCTCCGACCCGCCCGCCGAGGACCACGGCGACGACAACGGCAAGCCGCGCCCGGCGACCACCGGCGCCTCGCAGGCGGCGCTGGTCAACCGTCGCGGCGACGAGGTCGAGGTGACGCTGGAGGACGGCACCAGCTTCGAGCTCGACCACGGCCACGTCGTGATCGCCGCGATAACCAGCTGCACCAACACCTCCAATCCCTCGGTGATGGTCGGCGCCGGCCTGCTCGCCCGCAACGCGGTCGAACGCGGCCTCACCCGCAGGCCGTGGGTGAAGACCTCGCTGGCGCCCGGCTCGACCGTCGTCACCGACTACCTCGAGAAGGCGGGCCTGACCGAGTACCTCGACCGGCTGCAGTTCAACCTGGTCGGCTACGGCTGCACGACTTGCATCGGCAACTCGGGCCCGCTGCCGCCGGAGATCTCTGCCGCGGTGGAGAAGAACGACCTGACGGTCTGCTCGGTCCTTTCCGGCAACCGCAACTTCGAGGGCCGCATCAACCAGGACGTCAAGGCCAACTACCTGGCGAGCCCGCCGCTGGTCGTCGCCTACGCGCTCGCCGGTCGCATGGACATCGACCTGGCGACCGAGCCGCTCGGCGAGGGCTCCGACGGCGAGCCGGTCTACCTGCGTGACGTCTGGCCGAGCTCGGAGGAGATCAAGGAGGTCGTCGGCCGCTCGATCGCCTCGGAGATGTTCACCCGCAACTACGGCGAGGTGATGGAGGGCGAGGAGAACTGGAACGCGGTCGAGGTGCCCGAGGGCGACCGTTACACCTGGCCCGACTCGACCTACGTCCGCCGCCCCTCCTTCTTCGAAGGGATGCCGGCCGAGCCGCCCGGCGTCGAGCCGATCGCAGGCGCGCGGGTCCTGGCGCTGCTCGGCGACTCGATCACCACCGACCACATCTCGCCAGCCGGCGCGATCAAGAAGGACAGCCCCGCCGGCCGCTGGCTGATCGAGCAGGGCGTCGAGCCGGCGGACTTCAACTCATACGGCTCGCGGCGGGGCAACCACGAGGTGATGATCCGCGGCACGTTCGCCAACATCCGCCTCCGCAACCGGCTCGTCGAGCGCGCCGGAGGCCACACCCGCCGCTTTCCCGGCGGTGAGGAGACGACGATCTTCGACGCCGCGATGGCCTACGCCGACGAAGGCGTGCCGCTCGTCGTCCTGGCCGGCAAGGAGTACGGCTCGGGCTCCTCGCGCGACTGGGCCGCGAAGGGGACGAAGCTGCTCGGGGTGCGCGCCGTGATCGCCGAGAGCTTCGAGCGAATCCACCGCTCCAACCTGATCGGGATGGGCGTCCTGCCCCTTCAGTTCCCGGCCGGCGAGAGCGCCGACTCGCTTGGCCTCAGCGGCGAGGAGGTCTTCGACGTCGGCGATCTCGAAGGGGGGGAGGCGAAGAGCGTCGAGGTGACGGCGCGCCGCTACGGTGCCGAGCCGGTGACCTTCACCGCGACGGTTCGCCTCGACACGCCGAACGAGGTCTCCTACTTCCGCAACGGCGGCATCCTGCAGACGGTGCTCAGGAACCTGCGCGGCTGACCCGGGGCGCCGCCCAGCCCGGCTGCCACCGCCCGCGAGGGTAGTGCAGGAGGGTCGCGGGAGGCAGGGGGTCCGCGCGACCCTCACTGCACTTGCGCCGGTAGCCAGGGAGGGATGCCGACGCGCGATGTTCCCTGCGAGCGGGACTGCCCGTAAGGGAACAGTCTCTCCTAGCTATACCGCTTGGAGAAGCCGGGGTCAAGGCTTTTTGAGCGGATCATCGGGAATTCGCCGACGTTGTTGGACGAACGGCGATTCCCCAGCCCCGGCGCTCGATCAGCTCTATGCCGATCACGCTGCCGAGCGGCCCCACCGGAGTGAGGGTCGCGGCGAGGAGAGTGTATGGGGCCTCCCTCCTCACGCAGGCGATCCACAGCACGACGCAGAGGACGATGAACCCCAGCCCGTGCGCCCATCCGAACACCATCGTCTCCATCTCGAACCCGGGAAGGACCCAAAAAACGAGCAATCCGCCGAAGACCACCAGCTCGACCCAAGAAATCCGCTTCACCCACGTGAACAACGGGCCCGGCACCGGCTTTCTCAACAGGCTCATGGCAGCGCGGCAGCCTACGCGCCGGCGGTCAGCGCCGTGAGCACGATCCGCTCCTGCTCGCGCGCGTGCGCCACCGAGTACCCCTCGCCCGGCGCGGCACGGGTGGGCCGGCCGACGTAGCGCAGCGCGACGCCGTCGGGCAGCACGTCGGGGAGGCGGCGCGACATCACCTTCCAGGCGCCCATGTTGCGCGGCTCCTCCTGCGTCCAGGCCAGCTCCTTCAGGTTCGGATAGGAGGCGATCAGGCGCTCCAGCTGTTCCTTGGCGAAGGGGTAGAGGATCTCGACCCGCGCGATCGCGACGTTCTCGGCCTGCTCGCGTCGTTCGCTGGAGTCCATGTCGTAGTAGACCTTGCCGGTGCAGAGGACGAGTCGCTCGACCTTCTCCTTGCGCTCGGCGGCGGTCGGGTCGTCGAGGATGAACCGCAGTTCCCCCTCGGTCAAATCCTCGATGCCGGCGGCGGCTTTTTCGAGGCGCAGCAGCCCCTTCGGGGTGAAGACGATCAGCGGCCGCGGCTTCTTGATCAGCGCCTGGCGGCGCAGCAGGTGGAAGTACGGGGCGGCGGTGGTGGGGTTGGCGATGCGGATGTTGCCCTCGGCGCCGAGGGCGAGGAAGCGCTCGATCCGGGCGCT
>DASQDJ010000150.1:0-3036 GCA_035634215.1 Solirubrobacterales bacterium
GGCGTCGTCGTCCTGGTCGAGGCGATGCGGGCCTTCGAGCTCGACCGCATCCGCGTCGCCGAGCACGACATCCTCTATGGAGCGGCCCTGCAAACCGCCTCCAGCTAAGCGGAGAACCTCGTCGTACTCCTATGTCGAACCTCTGCGTACAGGGCGGTTTTAACCGCCCTGCCACTTGGGTAAATCGTTGTACTCAACCCCCAGAACTAAGTAGAGGGACCCTACCTAGTTATGAGTAGCGGCCGACCGCGATTGTAGACGCATCGGACAGCTCACCACATAATCGCCACATCGGGAAAGCGGTCAGTGCCGCTCCCCGGAAAAGGGCCCGGACGATTGCCGCATCATGGCGCCTCCCGCCGTCTGAGCCCACTCATAACACTGGCCCCAAAGACGTACCCCTGCCCGTCCCAGGGGCCACTTGAATCGACCGCCGTCGCCGGCGGTCGATTCTCGTTTGGGGCCAGTCCGCCGCGGCGGGGGTCGCGCGCTCAGGCCAGATTCGACTTGCGTGGGTAGACGACCTCGGGATCGGTGAGGACGTTCACCAGGGTCGGCCGGCCCGATTCGAAGGCGCGCTCGAGCGCCGGCCGCAGCTCCGTCGGCTCGCGGACGACCGCGCCCTCGCAGCCCAGCGCCTCGACCACCTGCTCGTATGGGGTCTCCGGTCGCAGCTCCGCCGCGACGGAGTAGCCGTAGAGGAACTTCATCGGGTGGTGCTCGAGCGCCCAGATGCCGTTGTTGCCCATCACGCCCACGACCGGGAGGCCGTGACGTGCCAAGGTGTCGAACTCCATTCCCGCGAAGCCGAAGGCGCCGTCGCCGAGCAGCAGGCAGACCTGGCGGTCGGGGTGGGCGAGCTTGGCGCCGATCGCCTGGCCGGGCCCGGCGCCGAGGCACCCGAACGGCCCCGGGTCCATCCAGCAGCCAGGCTGGTAGGTCTCGACGAAGCGCCCCGCGTAGGAGACGAAGTCGCCGCCGTCGCCGACGACGATCGCGTCGCGGTCGAGCACCTCCCCCAGCTCCTTGTAGACGCGGACCGGGTGCAGGGGCGCGCGGTCGTCGCTCAGCTCCTCCCGCTCGGCGGCCCGCTTCTCGGCCTCGACCGAGCGCAGCCGCTCGAGCCAGGCGTCGCTGCGCCGTGGCGACCCGGCGACCGCCTCGCCGAGCGCCGCCAGCGTCGCCGCGACGTCGCCGACCAGGTCGACCTCGGGGGCGCGGTTCGCGGTCAGCTCGTTCGGCGCCGCGTCGAGGCGGATCAGCTCCGTCTCGTCGCCGAAGCTGCCGCCGAAGCCGAGCCGAAAGTCGATCGGCACCCCGACGACGAGCGCCACGTCGGCCCCCTTCAGCCCGGTCCCCCGAGCCCGGCTGAAGGCGAGCTCGTGGTCGGCCGGCAGGCAGCCTCGGCCGAGCCCGTTGAGGAAGACCGGGATGCCGAGCGCCTCGGCCAGCTCGCGCAGCTGCGTCTCTCCTCGTCCCCAGTAGAGGCCGGTGCCGGCCATGATCGCGGGGCGCTCGGCGCGGCGCAGGAGCTCCGCCGCCTGCTCGACCCCCTCCGCCACGCTCGCCTCCGCCGCGGCGCGCTCGGGCACGTCGGCCTCCGCCTCGCTGAAGACGACGTCGAGCGGATAGTCGACGAAGGTCGGCCCGCCGGGGGCGCTCAGCGCGAGATCGAGGGCCGCCGCCGTCCGCGCGGCGATCGCCGCCGGGTCCTTGACCGTCTCGGCCGACTTGACGAGCGGCTCGACGAAGGGAAGGTGGTCTATCTCTTGGAGCGAGCCGGCTCCCCAGCGCAGCTCCGGCGCTCGGCCTCCGAGCACGCAGACGGGCGAGCAGTTCGCCTGCGCCCCGGCGATCGCGCTGATCCCGTTCGTCACGCCGGGCCCCGCGGTCAGCGCGGCCACGCCGACCGTCCGCGTCGCCTTCGCGAATCCCTCGGCAGCGAACGCCGCGGTCTGCTCGTGCCGCACGTCGACGATCTCGATCTCCTCGGCTTTGCAGCCGTCGTAGATCGAGAAGAGATGGCCGCCGGACAGCGTGAAGAGATGCGTCACGCCCCGCGACTTCAGGGCTTTGGCGACTAACCGCCCCCCGTGGTCCATGGGAAGAGCCTATGGGGAACCGATTAGCGAGCGTCACGATCTGATTCCGCGCGAGCGGCGCCGATATGGCGATTGCCGCCACCCGCGGACGCGAAGCGGAGCAGGTGGCGGATAATCAGGAGGCCCGGGTGGCGAAACTGGCAAAAGCGGCGCACTTAAAATGCGCTGCCCCGTATGGGGCTTGCGGGTTCGAGTCCCGCCCCGGGCATTCCCTCCGCGCTCGTATAAATGCGCACTAAATATTGCGCTAGCCGCAACTACCGCCCGGGTAAGGTGTCCTCAGATAAGGAACACCGCCTTCCCTGGGAGATCGCTTGGAGGCATCCGCTCTAACTCACGCCAGTCGCCGCGGACTTCTCGCCCGTCGCTCGCCCCTGCTCAAGCTGCAGGGCGACCCGCGCTTGATCGCGATGGCGCGCGGCGGCAACGCCGGCGCCTTCGAGGCGATCGTCGACCGCTACCAGGGCCGCCTCCTCGGCTTCTGCCGCCAGATGCTCGGCTCGACCGAGGACGCCGAAGACGTCCTGCAGGAGGTCTTCGTCAACGCGCACCGGGCGATGATGGCCGACGAGCGCGAGATCAACCTGCGGCCGTGGCTCTACCGGATCGCCCGCAACCGCTGCCTCAACCACCTGCGCAAGCCGACCGCGGACGCGCAGGAATCGATGGACATGGTGCCCGTCGTCGAGGCCGCCGCCACCGCCGAGAAGGTCCACAACCGCGAGGAGTTCCGCCAGCTGCTCGACGACGTCGGCAAGCTGCCCGAGACCCAGCGCTCCGCCCTGCTCCTGCGCGAGATGGACGGCATGTCCTACGAGGAAATCGCCGCCACGATGGAGACCAGCGTCCCCTCGGTCAAGTCGCTGCTGGTGCGGGCGCGGATCTCGCTCGCCGAGGCGAGCCAGGCGCGCCTGCTGACCTGCGGCGAGGTCCG
>DASQDJ010000151.1:0-2916 GCA_035634215.1 Solirubrobacterales bacterium
GGTGGGGTCGGGGCTCGAGTTCGAGGAACGGGGCGCCCATGCCCTCAAGGGCGCGCCGGGCGAGTGGCGCGTCTTCGCGACCGGGCTCAGCCCAGTCGCGAGCGGCTGAGGCGGCAGTATTTGACCTTGAAGGAGAAGCTCACGTTGTTGGCGGCGTTGCCGCTTTTTTCGGCGCGAATCGATTCATGCGTCGCCTGCAGCTCCTTGTCTTCCCTGTAGAAGACGCCGGTCTGGCGGATCCGGTCGCGGACGATGCGCAGGAACTTGAACCACTTCCGCAGCTTCGCGTCGTCGGCGGGCGGCCGCGGGACGGCGACGAGCTGGCGGATCGTGCCGTTGAAGCGGCGCGAGGCGCGGATCAGCTGCCGCCCGGCCGCGTCCAGACGCCCGTCCCTGACCGCCTGTTTCGTGTCGGCGAGGAGCTTTTCCGAGGCTTCCCGGTCGCGCTTGCAGATCGGCTCGATCGCCGCCACGTAGGCCTCGCGGGTGGGTTCTTCGGCTCCGTGGGCGATCGTCGCGACGGCGAGCGTCGCGACGAGGGCGGCGGCAAGGGCTCGGGCGCTCTTCATCGGTGCAGCAGCTTAGACACCGACGGCGCCCGGCCGATGCGGCCGTGACTAGGATTCGCGGCCGTGATCAGCACCAACCAGTTCAAGAACGGCTCCCACATCGAAATCGACGGGTCCGTCTACAAGATCCTCGAGTTCCAACACGTCAAGCCGGGCAAGGGCGGCGCCTTCGTGCGGACCAAGCTGCGCAAGATCGACGACGGCTCGGTGCAGGACAAAACCTTCCGGGCGGGGGAGAAGTTCCGGCCCGTCCACACCGAGTCGCGCAAGATGCAGTACCTCTACGACTCCGGCGAGGCGGCAGTCTTCATGGACAGCCAGGACTACGAGCAGATCGAGATCCCGGCCGCGGCTGTCGGCGATGCGATGAAGTGGGTGCTCCCCAACGACGAGGTCGACGTCCTCTTCGTCGACGAGCGCCCCAGCGACGTCTCGGTTCCCAGCGCCGTCGAGATGAAGGTCACCCAGACCGAGCCGGGCGTCAAGGGCGACACCGCCTCGGGTGGCGGCAGCAAGCCGGCGACGCTCGAGTCCGGCGTCGTCGTCGAAGTGCCCCTCTTCATCGACGAGGGCGAGAGGATTCGAGTCGACACTCGCAACGGCGAGTACGTCTCGCGGGCCTAGGCGATTCGCCTAGATAAACACGGAGGTTCGTAATATGGCGCCGTGGCGCCTGGCTGGGGGAAGCCGAGGGATGATCGCGACGCGAGGATCGCGGAGCTCGAACGCCGCCTCGAAGAGACGGAGCGGGATCTCGAAGAGACCCAGCGACTGGCCTGCGTGGGGAGCTGGGAATGGCTCCTCGACCCGGATGGCGAGTGGCACTCGAGCTGGTCCCGGCAGCTGCGGCGCATCTTCGGACGCGATCCCGACGGGCCGGCTCCCACGCTCGAGGAGCTGGTCGGCGCGATCCATCCCGAGGACAGGGCGGATTTCGAAGCGCTCGTGGCGAGGGTAAGGGCGGTTCCCGGCTCCTTCCGGCACAGCTACCGGATTGTCGACGAGCGCGGTGAGGTGCGCCACCTGCAGGCTCGCGGGGAAGTGGAAGATGCCGAGCCGGGCCGACCGCGGCGCATGTACGGGGCCACTCAGGACATCTCTGAGCTGAAGCGCTCCCAGGAGCAGCTCGAACGGGCCCATCGGCTCGAGGCCGTCGGCCAGCTCGCCGGCGGCGTCGCCCACGACTTCAACAACCTGCTGTCGGTGATCTTGAACAACGCCGAATGCCTGCGCGAGGAGACGAGGGAGAAGGCGGGGAGCGAGCGCCTGCGGGAGATCGAGTCCGCGGCGGCCACCGCGGCGGAGCTGACCCGCCGCCTGCTTCTGTTCAGTCGCCGCGACCCCTCCGAGCTGCGCGCGATCGATCTCACCTCCGCTGTTCGCGAGGCCGAGGCGCTGCTGCGCCGCACGATCGGCGAGCACGTCGAGTTGACGGTCGAGGTGCCGGCTGACCTGCCTCCGGTCAGGCTGGCGGCGGGCCAGGTCGAGCAGATCCTGGTCAACCTGGCGGTCAACGCGAGGGATGCCCTGCCGGACGGAGGCGCGATCTCGGTCGCCGTCGAGCGGTCGGCAACCGTGCCGATCGTGATGCTGCGGGTCGCCGACGACGGCGTGGGGATGAGCGAGGAGATCGTCGAGCAGGCCTTCGACCCGTTCTTCACCACCAAGCCGCGCGGACAGGGCACCGGGCTCGGCCTGGCGGCGGTGTACGGGATCGCCGGCCGGGCCGGGGGACACGTCGAGATCGAGAGCGAGCCCGGCAGGGGAACCGAGGTGACCGTGTACCTGCCGGTTGCCGAGGAAGACGCCGACGTCGAGAGCCCGCCGGAAAGCCGCTCGGCTCCGCCGGCGGCGGGGGAGAGGGCCGTCCTCGTGGTCGACAACGAGGCGGCGGTCCAGCGGATCGTCTCGCACATGCTGGCCAAGCATGGCTACCGCGTGCGGACCGCCTCCGGGGCCGAGGAGGCGGAGGCGGTGATCGCCGACTCCGACGGCGGCGTCGACCTGCTGCTGACCGACCTCCTGATGCCGGAGGTGTCGGGGCGCGAGCTGGCGGCCCGCCTGCGCGCGCGGGGCGTGGATCTGCCGACGATCTTCATGTCCGGCTACGGCGAGGACGCCTCGCCCCTGGGGCCCTGGGACGAGCCCGCGACCGTGCTGCAGAAGCCGTTCAAGGCGGACGAGCTGCTGCGCGTCGTCGGCGCCGCGCTCGAGAGGGCAGAAACGGGAAGATAGGAGCCATGCGCCGATCCGAGCAGCGCCGCGACGCGGTCTTCGCCTGCTACCAGCGCGAGGTCACCGGCCGCCCACTCTCGGAGCTGATCTCCGAGGCGCGCCCGTTCACGCG
>DASQDJ010000152.1:0-22557 GCA_035634215.1 Solirubrobacterales bacterium
GCACGTAGCGCGCTTTGGCCTAGACCATCGGCGGCTGGGCTGTCTCGGTCTTCGCCACTACCGCTCGTCCTTGCCGCGGCCGGAGTGCGAGCGGAAGGTGCGGGTCGGCGCGAACTCACCGAGCTTGTGGCCGACCATCGACTCCGAGATGAAGACCGGCACGTGCTTGCGCCCGTCGTGGACGGCGATCGTGTGGCCGACCATCTCCGGGAAGATCGTCGAGGTCCGCGACCAGGTTTTGACCATCTGTTTCTGGCCAGACTCGTTCATCGCGCTGATCCGCTTCATCAGCGCCGCTTCCACCCACGGCCCCTTTTTGGTCGAGCGTCCCATCAGCGGCTCTTCTTCTTCCCGCGCCGGCGGCCGCGCACGATGTAGCGGTTCGACTGCTTGCCCTTCTTGCGGGTCCGGTAGCCGAGGGTCGGCTTGCCCCACGGCGTGACCGGGTGCCCGCCAGGCGTGTGGTGGGCCTCGCCGCCGCCGTGCGGGTGGTCGACCGGGTTCATCGCGACGCCGCGCGTCTGCGGCCGCTTGCCCTTGTGGCGGTTGCGGCCGGCCTTGCCGACCTTGACGTTCTGGTGCTCGGCGTTGGAGAGCGAGCCGACCGTGGCGCGGCACTCCCCGCGCACCATCCGCATCTCCGAGGACGGCAGGCGCAGCGTCACCATCTCGCCCTCCTTGGCGACGAGCTGGATCGCGGTGCCGGCCGCGCGGCCCATCTTGCCGCCCTGGCCGGGGATCAGCTCGACGTTGTGGACGATGGTGCCGGTCGGCATCGCCCCCAGCGCCATCGCGTGGCCGGGCTTGACGTCCGCGCCGGGCCCCGATTGCACGGAGTCGCCGACCGAGAGGTTGGCCGGGGCGAGGATGTAGCGCTTCTCGCCGTCGGCGTAGTGCAGCAGCGCGATGTAGCAGCTGCGGTTGGGGTCGTACTCGATCGTCGCGACCTTCGCCGGCACGCCGTCCTTGAGCCGCTTGAAGTCGATCTTGCGGTAGCGCCGCTTGGCGCCGCCGCCGCGATGGCGCGCGGTGACGCGGCCGTTCGAGTTGCGCCCACCGGACTTGGTCAAGCCCTCGGTCAGCTTCGCCTCGGGCTCCGACGCCGTGATCTGCTCGCGCAGCGGGTAGGTCGCGAAGCGGCGGCCTGGGCTGGTCGGTTTCGTCTTGCGGTTGGGCATCTCGTCTCTCCTACGCGGTCTCGGCGCCTTCGAACAGCTCGATCCGCTCGCCCGGCGCCAGCTGGACGATCGCCTTCTTCCAGGCCCGCGTCCTGCCTTTGGTGAGGCCGCGGCGCTTCGGCTTGGACCGCACCTTGGACGTGCGCACCTGCGCGACGTCAACCCCGAAGACCTCTTCGACCGCGCGGGCGATCTGCGTCTTGTGGGCGCGATCGTCGACACGGAACGTGTACTTGCCCTCGGCGATCAGGGCGTAGCTCTTCTCCGAGACGACCGGGCGGATCAACACGTTGCGCGCGTCCATCAGCTCAGCCGCCCCTTCAGCGCCTCGAGCGCGGCTTCGGAGACGACCAGCGAGGCGGCGCCGATCACGTCGGCGACGCCGATCGCGCCGACCTCGGCGACCATGACGCGGTCGATGTTGCGGAAGCTCTTCATCGCGCCGATCTCCTCGGCCGTCAACACGACCAGGGTCGGCTGGCGGGCGCCCCATTTGGCCAGCCCCTCAGCCGCCGTCTTGGTCGAGGGCGTCTCGTAGGCGCTCGGGTCGAGCACGGCGACGCTGCCCCGCTCGGCGTGCACCGAGAGAGCCGCGCGCATCGCCTTGCGGCGCGCTTTGCGGTTGACCTTGACGTTGTAGTGGCGCGGCTTGGGGCCGAAGGCGACGCCGCCGCCGAAGCGGTTCGGTACGCCGAGCGAGCCGACGCGGGCGCGGCCGGTGCCCTTCTGCCGCCAAGCCTTGGCGGTCGTGAAGGAGACCTCGCCGCGGGTCAGGGTCGAAGCCGTGCCGCGGCGGCGCGAGGCGAGGTCGGCCCGTGCCGTCTCGTGGATTAGCGACTGGTGGAACGGCTCGGCGAAGATCTCCTGCGGCAGCTCCGCCTTCTTCGAGCCGCCGAGGATCGCGGCTTTGGCGCTAGCCATCCGTCCTCACCTCCACGACGGAGTTCTTGGAGCCGGGGACCGAGCCCTTGACCAGCAGCAGGTTGCGCTCGGCGTCGACCTCGGCCACTTCGAGCCCCTTCTGGGTGATCCGCTTGTTGCCCATCTGACCCGGCATCCGCATCCCTTTGAAGACGCGGGCGGGGAAGGCGCTGGCGCCGATCGAGCCGGGCGCCCGGACGTTGTGGGAGCCGTGGGTGACCGGGCCGCGGCTGAAGTTGTGGCGCTTGATGCCGCCCTGGAAGCCCTTGCCGATCGAGACCCCGGAGACCTTGATCCTCTGGCCCGGCTCGAAGGCGGCGACCGTCACCTCGTCGCCGACCTTGGGGCCCTCGCCATCCTCCTCGCCGCCGCTGCCGACGTCCGCGTCGCGGAACTCGACCACGTGGCGCATCGGGGGCGCGCCGGCCTTCTTCAGGTGGCCGAGCTCGGCCCTCGTCAGCTTGCGCTCGGCGACCTCGCCGAAGGCGAGCTGCACAGCTGAGTAGCCGTCGCGCTCGGCGTCGCGGATCGCGGTCACCGTGCAGGGGCCCGCCTCGATCACGGTCACCGGGACGACGGTGCCGTCCTCGCGGAAGACCTGAGTCATGCCGAGCTGCTTGCCGAGGATCGCCGCCACCTGACCACCTAGAGACGGATCTCGATGTCGACGCCCGCCGGCAGCGAGTCGAGGCGCTGCAGCGAGTCGACGGTTTTCGGCGACGGCTGGAGGATGTCGATCAGCCGCTTGTGCGTGCGGATCTCGAAGTGCTCGCGCGAGTCCTTGTCCTTGAACGGGGAGCGGATCACGCAGTAGACGTTTTTCTCGGTCGGCAGCGGCACCGGGCCGGAGACGCGCGCGCCCGTCCGCTCCGCGGTCTCGACGATCTCGCGGGCAGCCCGGTCTATGGCGTCGTGGTCGTACGCCTTGAGCCGGATTCGGATTTTCTGGGCCGCGATCGTCGCCACGGTTCTGCTCTCTCGTTTCCTTCCCCGCGCGGCCCTTTACCGCGCGGAAGGGGCGCCGCCCTTTGACTCTGAACTTCGCGGGCGCCGCCCCGGTCGTATGTCTTTGAAGTTGTCTCGCCGTTCAGACACGGCGAGGGGCGGCCTAGCCAGCCGCCCCGGTGCTGCTTACTCGATGATCTCGGAGACGACCCCCGAGCCAACCGTCCGGCCGCCCTCGCGAATCGCGAAGCGCAGGCCCTGGTCCATCGCGATCGGCTGGATCAGCTCGATCGTCATCTGGACGTTGTCGCCCGGCATCACCATCTCGGTCCCCTCGGGGAGGTTGGCGATCCCGGTCACGTCCGTGGTCCGGAAGTAGAACTGAGGCCGGTAGCCCGAGAAGAACGGGGTGTGACGACCGCCCTCCTCCTTCTTCAGGCAGTAGACCTCCGCTTTGAACTTGGTGTGCGGAGTGATCGAGCCCGGCTTGCAGAGCACCTGGCCGCGCTCGATCTCCTCGCGCTTGGTCCCTCGCAGCAGGGCGCCTATGTTGTCGCCCGCCTGGCCCTCGTCGAGGATCTTGCGGAACATCTCGACCCCGGTCACGGTCGTTTTGGTCGTGTCCTTGATGCCGACGATCTCGACCTCGTCGCCGGTGTTGACGATGCCCTGCTCGACGCGGCCGGTCGCGACGGTGCCGCGGCCGGTGATCGAGAAGATGTCCTCGATCGGCATCAGGAACGGCTTGTCGAGGTCGCGCTGCGGCTCCGGGATGTAGGAGTCGAGCGCGTCGGCGAGATCGAAGATCGCTTTCTGCGCGTCGGCGTCGCCCTCCAGCGCTTTCAGCGCCGAGCCTTTGATGATCGGGGTCTCGTCGCCCGGGAAGTCGTACTCGTTGAGCAGGTCCTTGACCTCCTCCTCGACCAGCTCGACCAGCTCGTCGTCGTCGACCTGGTCGATCTTGTTGAGGAAGACGACGACGTGCGGGACGTTGACCTGGCGGGCGAGCAGGATGTGCTCGCGGGTCTGCGGCATGACGCCGTCGGCGGCCGAGACGACCAGGATCGCGCCGTCCATCTGGGCGGCGCCGGTGATCATGTTCTTGACGTAGTCGGCGTGCCCGGGGCAGTCGACGTGGGCGTAGTGCCGGTTATCGGTCTGGTACTCGACGTGCGAGGTCGCGATCGTGATGCCGCGCTCCTTCTCCTCGGGGGCGTTGTCGATCTCGGCGAAGCTCTTCGCCTCGGCGCCGCCTTTGGTGGAGAGCGTCGTGGTGATCGCGGCCGTCAGCGTCGTCTTGCCGTGGTCGATGTGACCGATGGTCCCGACGTTCACGTGCGGCTTGTCGCGCTCGAACTTCTCCTTTGACATCTGCTCTCCGTTCTACCTTTCTAAGTTGGCTTTCTTGCGTGGCTGCTGGCGAACCTGGGAAATATAGCCAGAATCAGGAGGTCGCTCCCACCGGCTCGCCGGACCGGTGCTCGACGATCTCTTCGGCGATGTTGGACGGCACTTCCTCGTAGCGCTCGAACTGCATCGTGTAGGTGGCGCGGCCCTGGGTCGAGGAGCGCAGGTCGGTCGCGTAGCCGAACATTTCGCCCAGCGGCACGAAGGCCTGGACGGCGAGCGCGTTGCCGCGCTGCTCCTGGCCCTGCACCTTGCCGCGGCGACGGGACAGGTCGCCGATCACGTCGCCGAGGAAGTCCTCGGGCGTCACGACCTCGACCGCCATCACCGGCTCGAGCAGGACCGGGTCGGCCTTGCGGGCGGCCTCCTGGATCGCCATCGAGCCGGCGATCTTGAAGGCCATCTCCGAGGAGTCGACGTCGTGGAAGGAGCCGTCGATCAGTTCGACTTTGACGTCGACCATCGGGTAGCCGGCCTTGACGCCGTTTTCCAGCGCCTCTTTCATGCCCTGTTCGGCCGGGCCGATGTATTCGCCGGGGATCGTGCCGCCCTTGATCTTGTTGACGAACTCGAAGCCCTCGCCGGGCGCCGGCTCGGCATTGATCACGACGTGGCCGAACTGGCCGCGGCCGCCGGTCTGGCGGACGAAGCGCGCCTCGACCTTCTTCGCCTCCTTGCGGATCGTCTCGCGATAGGCGACCTGCGGCTTGCCGACGTTGGCGTCGACTTTGAACTCGCGCAGCATGCGGTCGACGATCACCTCGAGATGGAGCTCGCCCATGCCGTGGATCAGGGTCTGCCCCGTTTCCTCGTCGGATTCGATCCGGAAGGTCGGGTCCTCTTCGCCGAGTCGCTGCAGCGCGGTGCCCATCTTCTCCTGGTCGGCTTTGGTTTTCGGCTCGATCGCGACCGCGATCACGGTCTCCGGGAATTCGATGCTCTCCAGCGCGATCGGCGCATCGGGCGCGGCCAGCGTGTCGCCGGTGCCGGTTTCCTTGAGGCCGACGCCGGCGCAGATGTCGCCCGAGTAGACCTGCTCGATCTCCTCGCGGCTGTTCGCGTGCATCATCAGCAGCCGCCCGATCCGCTCGGTCTTGCCGGTTTTCACGTTGAGGACGCGGCCGCCGGCTTCGAGCTTGCCCGAGTAGACGCGGAAGTAGGTGAGCTTGCCGACGTAGGGGTCGGTCATGATCTTGAAGGCGAGCGCGGCGAAGGGGGCGTTGTCGTCGGCGGGGCGCTCGGCCTCGGTCGCCTCGTCCTCGCCCTTGCCGGCCGCGACCATGCCGGTGACCGGCGGGACCTCGAGCGGCGAGGGGAGGAGCTCGACGATCGCGTCGAGCAGCGGCTGCACGCCCTTGTTCTTGAAGGAGGAGCCGCAGAGGATCGGCGTCACCTTGGTGTCGAGGCAGGCACGGTGCAGCGATTTGGCGATCCGCTCGTGCGGGATCTCCTCCTCGCCGAGGTAGGCCTCCATCAGCTCGTCGTCGTATTCGGCGCAGGCCTCGATCAGCTGGGTGCGGTATTCGTCGGCTTTGTCGGCGAGGTCGGTCGGGATCTCCGTCGTCTCGAACTCGGTGCCGAGCTCGTCTTTCCAGACCAGCGCCCGCATCTCGACCAGGTCGACGACCCCTTCGAAGTCGCCCTCGGCGCCGATCGGCAGCTGGATCGGCAGCGGGTTGGCGCCCAGCCGGTCGATCATGGTCTGGACGGCGTTGTAGAAGTCGGCGCCGGTGCGATCCATCTTGTTGATGTAGGCGATCCGTGGCACCCGGTACTTGTCGGCCTGGCGCCAGACCGTCTCGGACTGCGGCTCGACCCCGGCGACGGCGTCGAAGACGGCGACGGCGCCGTCGAGGACGCGCAGGCTGCGCTCGACCTCGACCGTGAAGTCGACGTGGCCCGGCGTGTCGATGATGTTGATCCGGTGCCCCTCCCAGTCGCAGGCGGTCGCGGCGGAGGTGATCGTGATGCCGCGTTCCTGCTCCTGCTCCATCCAGTCCATGACGGCGGCGCCCTCGTGGACCTCGCCCATTTTGTGGGTGCGGCCGGTGTAGTAGAGGATGCGCTCGGTCGTCGTCGTCTTGCCGGCGTCGATGTGCGCCATGATCCCGATGTTCCGGGTTTTCTCTAAAGGAAAGCTGCGTGCCATTGGTCCTAAGGTAAGGGGTCGCTTTGAGGTGGGGACGGTCGAAACGGAAGCCTTCCGGCGCGGGCCGGGATCGGCGCATGAAAAAGGCCCTCGCGGGCCCGGCGAAACGAACTGCGCGTACTGCGAAAGAAAAGCCTGAGCGACGGGCGATGATAGCAGCGGGGCGCCGCCGCGCGATGGTGGCGCGGGTGCGCCTCGAAAAGCTGACGCGCCGGGTCGATCGCGGTGCCAACGCGGTGCTGGTCGGGGCGCCGCGCGTGGGGGCCTGGACGCGGGCGGCGGACCGTCGGGCGAACCGCGCGCTGCTGCGGGCCTGGCCGCTGGTGGCGCGGGGGCTGGCTATCGCGCGCCGGCTGCGGGCCCGGGCCTGGCGGCTGCTGCGGCCGCTCCTGCGCCGCCTGTTCGGGCTGCTGGGGTGGCTGGAGCCGCGCCTGCTGCGAGCGCGGGACCTGGCGGTGCGGGCGTCGGTGCGGGCCAGCGGCGTGCTGACGCCGGAGCGGGGCATCTGCCTGGCGATCGTCGCCGCGGCGGCCTGCCTCGCCGCCTCGCAGTTCGTCGAGTACCGCGTCGTGGAGGTCGGACAGCCTGGCTACGCCGGCCTGCCCGCGGCGGCGCCACCGACCACGGGGGGCGAAGAGGCCGGCGAGGCGCACTCGCACCTGCTGCTGCCGGTGGCGGCGCTCGCGGCGGCGCTCGCCCTGCTCGTGGCCCGGAACGGGCGCCGGCGCGGTCTGGGCCGCGTCGTCTTCGCGCTCGGCGCCGTCGGCCTCGCGGTCACGCTTCTGATCGATCGGCCGGCGGGGCTCGAGCTTGGCGCGGAGGCGTCGCGCTTCTCCGGCGCCACCGCGGTCCTGCGCGACGGCTTCTACGCGGAGCTGGCCTCTTCGGCCGCGCTGATGCTGACCGGATTGCTGCTCGTGCTGGCTCCGAAGGCGGCGGCCCGCTACCATGCGCGGCCGTGCCGAACACGAATCAGCTCATTCGCAAGGGCCGCAAGCGCCCTAAGAAGAAGACCACGACGCCGGGCCTCAAGTCGGGCCAGGGCAACAAGAAGCGGGTCGCCGCGCCGCAGCGCCGCGGCGTCTGCACCCGCGTCGCCACGGTGACGCCGAAGAAGCCGAACTCGGCCCTGCGCAAGATCGCCCGTGTGCGGCTGACCAACGGCATGGAGGTCACGACCTACATCCCGGGCGAGGGCCACAACCTGCAGGAGCACTCGGTGGTCCTGGTCAGGGGTGGTCGCGTCAAGGATCTGCCGGGCGTCCGCTACAAGGTCGTGCGCGGCACGCTCGACGCCGCCGGCGTCTCCGACCGCAAGCAGTCGCGCTCCCGCTACGGCGTCAAGGCTTCCTGATCCCGTGCCGCGCCGCTCCGCCGCACAGATCCGCCCCGTCGAGCCCGACGCGCGCTTCCGCAACCGGCTCGTCCAGCAGGTGATCAACAAGGTCATGCTCGACGGCAAGAAGTCGCTTGCCGAGCGGATCGTCTACGACGCCTTGGCGATCGTCTCCGAGCGCTCCGGCGAGGACGCCGTCGAGCAGCTCGAGGCGGCGATCAAACAGCTGACCCCCGTGCTCGAGGTGCGCTCCCGCCGGGTCGGCGGCGCCACCTATCAGGTGCCCGTCGAGGTCCCGGCCCGCCGCGCCCGCACCCTCGCGGTGCGCTGGCTCGTCGACTTCGCCCGCGGCCGCCGCGAGTACTCGATGTCCGAGCGCCTCGCCGGCGAGATCCTCGACGCGATCGGCCAGCAGGGCGGCGCCTGGAAGCGCAAGGACGACATCTACCGCATGGCGCAGGCGAACAAGGCGTTCGCTCACTATCGCTGGTAGCTGGCCCTCGGCTCGATGAGCCGCCCCATCCTGGCCGTCGACGTCGACGGCGTCATCTCGCTCTTCGGCTTCGACGCCCCGCCCGATCGCGGCACGACGCGATTCCAGCTGGTCGACGGCGTGCCGCACTGCATTTCGCTGGCCGCCGGCGAGCGGCTGCGGCGGCTCTGCGGGCATTTCGAGATGGTCTGGGCGAGCGGCTGGGAGGAGAAAGCGAACTTCTACCTGCCGGCGATGCTGGGGCTGGAGGAGTGCGGACACGTCAGGTTCGACGGACAGGTTGCCGCCGGCGCCGCGCACTGGAAGCTGGGGCCGCTCGACGAGCACGGACGGGGCCGCCCCTTGGCGTGGATCGACGACAACTTCGACGCCAGTTGCTACGAGTGGGCCGAGCGACGGGAGGAGCCGACCCTGCTGGTCCCCACCGAGCCCCACCTCGGCCTCGAGGAGGCTCACGTCGACGCCCTGATCGCCTGGGCCGAAGCGCTCTGAGCGGCTCCTCATCGCCGGTCCGGCCGTCTACACTGGCCCGATGGAGGGGTTCCTGCCGATCTTCTTCTTGGCCGTCGTCCTGAAGATTCCGGTCTTCGCGGCGCTCTGGCTCGTCTGGTGGGCGAGCAGGGCCCACGACCAGGAGGCCTCGGGCGAGGACTCAGGCGGCGGCTTCGGCCGGCGGCGCCCGCTGCCGGTGCGGCCGCGCGGGCCCCATGGCAGCCCGGGCGTCGCTACGCGGCGACGGCGGGGCGCTCCGCCGCTGGCGCCTCGACGGCGCGTTGCGCACCCTGCTTACGCTCGCGGCGGATCTCGCGCAGGTACGGGTGGAAGTCCACCTGGATCGTGTGACGCTTAGAGGCGACGTAGCGCTTTCGCATCCGCCGTTCCTCGGCGGCGATCTCCTCGCGCATCTCGGCGACTGAGGGCAGGGACGCCCGGCCCTCGACCAGGTCGGCGATCCATTCCGACTGCGCCTCGGCGATCGGCATGATCGGCCCGAGCGGCTGGATGAAGCCGATGAAGTAGAGGCCCGGCCGCTCCGGCGCGGCAAGGCGGCGGTAGAGCGGCATCCGGTTGTCCCTCGCCTCGAAGACGTCGGGGGCGAAGAAGGGGAAGCTGATCTTGTAGCCGGTGCAGTAGACGACGAGGTCGATCTCCTCCTCGCTGCGGTCGACGAAGCGCACGGTCCGGCCAGCGGTGAAGCGGTCTATGTTGGGCTTGACCGCGATGTCGCCATGGCCGATCCGCGGCAGCAGCTCCGAGGAGACGGTCGGGTGCGCCTCGAGCAGCTTGTGGTCGGGCTCCGGCAGGCCGTAGTCGGTCATCTCCCCGACCGCCAGCTTCAGCATGCGCTTGGTGAAGAAGCGCTGGACGGCGACCGGGAACCGGGTCATGAAGGGTGGCGTCGCGTCGTCGATCGGTTTGCCGCCCAGGTACTTCGGGATGACGTAGGCGCTGCGGCGCATCGCGAGGAACGTCGCGTCGGCGATCCGCGACGACTCGACCGCTATGTCGACCGCCGAGTTGCCGATCCCCAGGACGAGGACCCGCTTGCCGACCAGGACGTCGGGCTCACGGTAGTAGTGGGCGTGCATCTGCTCGCCCTCGAAGGCATCGGCACCGGGGAAGGGCGGCTCGGGCCAGCGCGGGTCCCAGTGGTGCCCGTTCGCGACCAGCACCGCGCGATAGCGGAGCGTCTCGCGCTCGCCGTCCGCGCCTTTTACGGTGACCTCCCATTCGTCCCCGGCCGGCTTCACGTCCACGACCTCGGTGTTGAAGCGGATCCGCTCACGGAGCCCGAAGCGCTCGGCGTAGGCGTCGAAGTAGCGGGCGATGTGCTCGTGGCTCGGGTAGTCCGGATAGTCGTTGGGCATCGGCAGCGCCTTGAACGACATAAGCTCCCGCGAGCTGTTGATGTGCAGGGAGCGGTAGGCGGAGGAGAGTCCGTTGTCGTTTTCGTAGCGCCAGTTGCCGCCGATGTGCGAGCCCTTCTCGAAGCAGTCGTACGGGATGCCGCGCGCGCCCAGAACCTGGCCGGCCGTCAGGCCGGAGCTGCCGGCGCCGACGATGCAGACGTTCTCCGAGCTGGCCACCTGGCCAAATCTATCCAAGGCGCCTCGTTTCGCCGTAACCACCGGGCCCAGGGGTGGTCGACTTCACCCCTTGGGTGCGTAGAGAGCGGAGGCAATCGGACCGAAGCTGGGGCCATCGGGATTCAAAAACGACGAAAGGAGACCCCCGATGACCCGCAACCGCAAGTTCCGCATCTCGCCCGCCACCGTGATCAGCTGCGTGGCGCTCTTCCTGGCCCTGACCGGCTCCGCCCTGGCGATCGGCAAGAACACCGTCCGCTCGGCCCAGATCGTCGACGGCACGGTCCGCACCGTCGACCTCCGCGACGACGCCGTGAAATCGGCCAAGGTCGCGAACGGCACGCTCACCGCCGACGACCTCGGCACGAACTCGGTCGGTGCCGACGAGATCGCCGAAAACGCTGTCGCCTCTCCGGAGGTCGCACCTGACTCCCTCACGGCCGGCGACCTCGCGGCCAACTCGGTCGGCTCCTCGGAGGTCGCCGACCAGTCGCTGACGCAGAACGACCTCGGCCCCAACTCGGTCGGCTCCAGCGAGCTCCAGGCCGGCGCCGTCCGCGCCTCCGAGCTCGGCGCGATCATCCAGGTCACCAACAGCACCGGCATCGCCGCCGGCGCCAACGGGACCGTCGCGGTCGGCTGCCCGGCGGGCACCACCGTGATCAGCGGCGGCGCCCAGCCCGCCAACTTCGGAGTCGAGATGACCTCCTCGCTTCGCAGCGGCAACGGCTGGCTCTACCAGGCCAAAAACAACACCGCCAACCCCTCGACCCTGACCGTGTTCGCCTATTGCCTCACCGGCGGCAGCAGCAACTAAGCGAAGCTACAGGCGAGGCACAACGGCCGGGGCTCATGCCCCGGCCGTTGTGCGTACGGCAAGCTACATCGGGTAACTCACCCACTCAGCTGGGACGTGGCGACATCAGCCCACCTATTTCATCGTCCCAATCATCCAGCATTGACTGCGCATCCACCATGCTGCGAAGAGCGCCCTGGATCTTCCGAAGGGGCCTCTTAAGCTCCCGGCTGAAGCCAGCATTTTCCTCAAGGATTCGGGAAAGCTCTTTTGCACCCTCCATCGACTCCCTCGATGCCACAGTCAGAGTTCGTATGGCCTCGAAAAGCGTCCTAATTCCCTCGGCGTTGCGAGCACCCTCATCTTCCTCGGCAAACCGAATGATCGTGCGAACCGCCGGATCGACTTCGAACAGCCGCGATACGTACTCACTGCCTAGCTCAACGAGGTTCTCGGCTGGCCGTTCCAGCTTCGTCGCAAAACGGTTAGCGATGGCTAGCCGAGTCGCAAAGGAAGCCCTTCCCGACGCATCGTCTGCCTGGATCTCGGCTACGGACTCATCGGTTAGCCGACCAAACTCCTGTAGTTCAGCGCCGATGGCCTTAATCGTCTCGGTCCATTTCGGAAGTGCAGCCTCACCTCTGGCCAGTAACTCCAAATATCCATCCTCCTCCGGCCCCGGACCGTCGTCCCCAGGTACCGGAAGCATGCTCTCCTCGACTTGGCTTACCTCGGGCGCCACCAAGGGCGGTTGTGCTTCGATGTCTTCGGTGACTTGGAAGAGCCGCTGAGCGAGCTGGCTAACAACAGCTCGATGATCAGCGCTCGCCTCGTCCGATAGTCGCACCCCGCGAAGGTCAGCCCACTGAGTCCTCTTGATGATGGCCATCGCCTCATCGCTTGGAACGTCATCGCGATCAAGCTCTTTGACGTCGACGTAGTAGATCGGTAGCAAAAGCTGCTCGACTCCGAAGCGTTTCGCTGCGCTAGCGAACTGCATTAGCTCCTTGCGGCAAGCGTCATGACGGAAATAGCTAGGGGTGACCACCGGGATAAAGAACGTGGTTTGCTGAAGGGCCTCCTCGATACGTCGCTCCCACTCTTCGCCCCATTGCAAGTCTCGGTCCACAAACAGCTCAAGTGGCTCACCGCTAAGGAGCTGAAACGCCTCTGAAAGGCGATCAGCCAAGCTCAGGATGCGGCCGCCCGAATTCCTGTTGTCGTCCCGGACGTAACTCCAAAACCCAGCAAAGTTCGCCACGCCGGCAATCTAATCGGGACAAAAGAAAAAAAGCTGTCTTATGAGCCGCCTGTCACTTACATCATGAAGTCATGCGTCCTTCGGCGTTGAGAAGGGGCCATGTGCCCCTCCCACGAAGGCTCAAGGGACCACGCCGGAACCCTTTATGACGATTAGCTGCGCGACGGTCTTCGGGGGAGGGGCACATGGCCCCTCCACCTAGTGAACCGAACTACGAGCTTTTGTCGTCCCCGCCGGTCTGCTCGATCTCCTGCGCCAGCTCCTCGAGCTCCTCGGCGAAGGACGGACCGAAGCTCTCGACCGGCGCGTCGCCGCCGTTTTCGACGCCGAGCTCGGCGGCCAGCTCTTCTTCGTCGAGCAGGTCGTCTTCGGCCGGCGGTTCGATCGGGATCGCCGGTTCGACCGCCAGCGTCCGGTAGTGCTTGAGGCCGGTCGCGGCGGGGATCAGCTTGCCGATGATCACGTTCTCCTTGAGGCCGACGAGTTTGTCCCGTTTGCCCTCCAGAGCCGCGTCGGTGAGCACCTTGGTCGTCTCCTGGAAGGAGGCGGCGGACAGGAAGGACTCGGTGGCCAGCGACGCCTTGGTGATCCCGAGGATGACCTCCTCGCCTTTGGCCGCCGTGCCACCCTCTTCCTTGACCTGCTTGTTGAGTCGTTTGAGGTTGCCGCGGTCCTCGAGCTGGCCCGGCAGCAGGCTGGTCGACCCCTTCGACTCCACCCGCACCTTCTTCAGCATCTGGCGCGCGATCAGCTCGATGTGCTTGTCGTTGATGTCGACGCCCTGGGCGCGGTAGACCCTCTGGACCTCGGCGACGAGATAGAGCTCCACCGCGGTGCGGCCGCGGATCGTCAGCAGGTCGGCCGGGTACAGCGAGCCCTCGTTGAGCTGCTCGCCCACCTCGACCTTGTCGCCGTCCTTGACGTGCAGCCGGGTTCGCGGCGGGAAGCTGTAGGCGTGCTCTTCGCCGCTCGACTCGGTGACGATCACCTTTAGCGCTTTGTCGGTCTCCTCCACCGACACCTTGCCGGCCGCCTCGGCCATCTGGGCCAGGCCCTTCGGTTTGCGCGCCTCGAAGAGCTCGACGATGCGCGGCAGGCCCTGGGTGATGTCCTGGCCGGCGACGCCGCCGGTATGGAAGGTCCGCATGGTCAGCTGGGTGCCGGGCTCCCCGATCGACTGGGCGGCGATGATCCCCACCGCGTCGCCGATGTCGACCATCGACCCGGTCGCCGGCGCGACGCCGTAGCAGGCGCGGCACACACCCGACTCGGCCTCGCACTTGAGGGTCGAGCGGACGGGGACCTTCACCTCCTCGTCGCCGAAGGCCTCGGCGATCGCCTCGACGTCGGCCAGGGTGATCTCCTGGTTGCGCTTCAGCAGTTCGCGACCGCGCTTGGTCTCGAACTTCTTCGCCGCCAGCCGCCCGGCCAGGTTGTCGTTGAGTGAGCCATCGTCCTTGCGGAGCGCCATCTCGATGTGGTCCTTGGTTTTGCAGTCCTCGTCGCGGACGATCACGTCCTGGGCGACGTCGACCAGACGCCGGGTCAGGTAGCCCGAGTCGGCCGTGCGCAGCGCCGTGTCGGCGAGGCCCTTTCGGGCGCCGTGGGTCGAGATGAAGTACTCGAGGACCGAGAGCCCCTCCATGAAGTTGGCCTTGATCGGCCGCTCGATGATTTCCCCTTTCGGGTTGGCCATCAGGCCGCGCATCCCGGCCAACTGGCGGATCTGTTTGAACGATCCGCGCGCTCCCGAGTTGGCCATCATGAAGATCGGGTTGAGCTCGTCGAGGTTGTCCTCCATCGCCTGGGCGACCTCGTCGGTCGCTTTGTTCCAGTGCGAGGTGATCGCCTCGTGGCGCTCCTCGGCGGTGATGTAGCCCTCGTCGTACTGGCCCTGGATCGCCGCGGTCTGCTTCTCGTAGCGATCGAGGATCTCGGCCTTGTCGGGCGGCGAGATGACGTTGTTCTTGGAGACCGTGATCCCCGCCTGGGTCGCGTAGTGGAAGCCGAGCTCTTTGAAGGCGTCGAGCACCATCGAGACTGCCGGCGCCCCGTAGGCGTCGACCAGGTCGGAGACCGTCTCGTTGACGTCGCGCTTCTTCAGCGCCCGGTTGGCGAACTGGAAGCCCTCCGGGTCGAAGTCGTCGCCGAGCGCGTCGGCCAGCGCCCGCTCGATCTTCTCGTTGAAGATGATGCGGCCGACCGTGGTCAGGAAGTGCTCGTGCCCGGCCCGCCGGTACTCGGCGAAGTCGTGCAGCTTGCAGCCGCCGTTCTCGTAGACCAGCTCGGCCTCCTGCGAGGAGCGGAACACCTTTGGCGCCGCGCCGTTGGCGCCCTTGCCCGCCTTCAGTTCCTCGTCGAGCTTCGCCAGCTCCTCGGCGTCGGGCCCGTAGGTCAGGTAGTAGATGCCGAGCACCATGTCCTGGGTCGGCGTCGCCAGCGGCGCGCCGTGGGCCGGCGAGAGGATGTTGTTCGCGGAGAGCATCAGCACCCGCGCCTCGGCCTGGGCCTCGGCGGAGAGCGGCACGTGGACCGCCATCTGGTCGCCGTCGAAGTCGGCGTTGAAAGCGTGGCAGACGAGCGGGTGGACCTGGATCGCCTTGCCCTCGACCAGAACCGGCTCGAAGGCCTGGATGCCGAGGCGGTGCAGGGTCGGCGCGCGGTTGAGCAGCACCGGGTGCTCGTGGATGACCTCCTCGAGCACGTCCCAGACCTCGGGGACCATCGACTCGACCATCTTCTTGGCCGCCTTGATGTTCTGGACGGCTTTGCGCTCGACCAGCTGGGCCATGATGAACGGCTTGAACAGCTCGAGCGCCATGAGCTTCGGCAGGCCGCACTGGTGCAGCTGCAGGCTCGGGCCGGAGACGATCACCGAGCGGCCGGAGTAGTCGACGCGCTTGCCGAGCAGGTTCTGGCGGAAGCGGCCCTGCTTGCCCTTGAGCATGTCGGAGAGCGACTTCAGTGGCCGGTTGCCGGGGCCCGTCACCGGGCGGCCGCGGCGGCCGTTGTCGAACAGCGCGTCGACGGCCTCCTGGAGCATCCGCTTCTCGTTGTTGACGATGATTTCGGGCGCGCCGAGGTCGAGCAGCCTTTTCAGCCGGTTGTTGCGGTTGATCACGCGCCGGTAGAGGTCGTTGAGGTCGGAGGTCGCGAAGCGGCCGCCGTCCAGCTGGACCATCGGGCGCAGCTCCGGCGGGATCACCGGGACGCTGTCGAGGATCATCCAGTCCGGCTTGTTCTCGGAGTTCTGGAAGGCCGAGGCGACTTTGAGCCGCTTCACGGCGCGGGCCTGTTTCTGGCCTTTGGAGCTGTTGATGACCTGCTCCAGCTCCTCGATTTCCGCCGGCAAGTCGACCTGCTCGAGCAGGTCGCGCACCGCCTCGGCGCCCATGCCGCCGCGGAAGTACTCGCCCCAGCCGAACGGCGAGCCGAAGCGGTCCTTGAGCTCGCGGAAGACCGTCTCGTCGTTGATGACGTCCTTCGGCTTCATCTCGGTGAAGATCTTCCAGACCTCCTCCATCCGCTCGATCGCCTCTTCGATGTAGGCCTCGGTGTCGGAGATCTCCGCCTCGAAGGTCTTGCGCAGTTCTTTGATCATCTTGGCCCGCTCGTCGTCCTTGAGCTTGCGCAGCTGCGCCGCGGTCAGCTTCAGCGAGTCGGCCCAGATGTGGTCGTCGTCGTCGAACTTCTCCTGGCCGCCGCCTTCGAGGTAGGCGACGCGGCGCTCCAGCGACTCGTTCAGCTCCTGGGTCCGTTTCTGCTGTTCGGCCTCGTAGGAGTCGGTGACCTTCTTGACCTCTTTCTCCAGTTTCCCGAGGTCTTTCTCGCGCGCTTCCTCGTCGACCCAGGTGACCATCGAGGCGGCGAAGTAGAGGACCTTCTCGAGCTCCTTGGGAGCCATGTCGATCAGGTAGCCGATCCGGCTCGGCACGCCCTTGAAGAACCAGATGTGGGAGACCGGCGCGGCGAGGTCGACGTGGCCCATCCGCTCGCGGCGGACCTTGGAGCGGGTGACCTCGACGCCGCAGCGCTCGCAGACGATGCCCTTGTAGCGGACCCGCTTGTACTTGCCGCAGTAGCACTCCCAGTCCTTGGTCGGGCCGAAGATGCGCTCGCAGAAGAGCCCGTCTTTCTCGGGCTTCAGCGTCCGGTAGTTGATCGTCTCGGGCTTGGTGACCTCGCCCCAGCTCCAGGAGCGGATCTTCTTCGAGGAGGCGAGCCCGATCTCGATCGCGTCGAAGTTGTTGATGTCGATCACGCTCAGTCCTCCACCTTGGTCTCTTCAGCCTCCGCTTTGGCCCCAGTGGCCTCTGCCTCCGCCCCGTTGCTCCCGTCGGTGCCGCCCTCGCCCTCGGCGACCACTTGCTCCTCCTGCTCGTCGGCGGCGCCGTTGGAGCCGCCGTCGGCGCGCACGCCGGTAAGGTCCATGCCGAGCTCCTCGGCCGCCTTCAGCAGGTCGTCGTCCTCCTCGGAGATCTCGACGTCGCCGCCTTCGGAGACGACGTTCGCGTCGAGCGAGAGGCTCTGGATCTCCTTCAGCAGGACTTTGAAGGACTCGGGGATCGAGGGCTCGGGGATGTTCTCGCCCTTGACGATCGCCTCGTAGGCCTTGACCCGGCCGACCGTGTCGTCGGACTTGACCGTGAGCATCTCCTGCAGCGTGTAGGCGGCGCCATAGGCCTCCAGCGCCCAGACCTCCATCTCGCCGAAGCGCTGGCCCCCGAACTGCGCCTTTCCGCCCAGCGGCTGCTGGGTGACCAGCGAGTACGGGCCGGTCGAGCGGGCGTGGATCTTGTCGTCGACCAGGTGGAGCAGCTTCAAGATGTACATGTAGCCGACCGTGACCTTGCCCTCGTAGGGCTCGCCGGTGCGGCCGTTGTAGAGCTGCACGGCGCCGGCGCAACGGGCGCCCGGCTGGGCGCTCTTGTCGATGCCGAGGTCGATGCCGCGCTCGGAGTTCTCCTCCTGCCACTTGATCAGCGCCTCGTCGACGTCCTCGACGGTGGCGCCATCGAAGACCGACGTCGCCACGTAGACGCGGCCGTCGCCTTCATCGGAGTGGGCCTGCTTGTAGGCCTCGGAGCCGTCGTCGTACCAGCCCTCGCCGGCGACCCAGCCGAGGTGGGTCTCGAGGATCTGGCCGATGTTCATCCGGCTCGGCACGCCGAGCGGGTTGAGGATCACGTCGACGGGGGTGCCGTCCTCGAGGTGAGGCATGTCCTCTTCGGGCACGATCTTCGAGATCACACCCTTGTTCCCGTGGCGGCCGGCGAGCTTGTCGCCCTCGGCGATCTTGCGCTTGGTCGCCACGTAGACGCGGACCAGGTCGTTGACGCCGGGCGGCAGGTCGTCGCCGTCGTCGCGACTGAAGGTGAGAACGTCGATGACGACGCCGCCCTCGCCGTGCGGCACTTTCAGCGAGGTGTCGCGGACCTCGCGCGCCTTCTCCTTGAAGATCGCGCGGATCAGCTTCTCCTCGGCGGTCAGCTCGGTCTCGCCCTTCGGCGTCACCTTGCCGACCAGCAGGTCGCCGGAGATGACCTCGGCGCCGATGCGGACGATGCCGCGCTCGTCAAGGTTGCGCAGGCTCTCCTCTGAGCGGTTGGGGATGTCGCGGGTGATCTCCTCGTCGCCGAGCTTGGTCGTGCGGGCGTCGATCTCGTACTCCTCGATGTGGATCGACGTCATCTCGTCGTCCTTGACGAGGCGCTCGGAGAGGATGATCGCGTCCTCGAAGTTGTAGCCCTCCCAAGACATGAAGGCGACCAGGCAGTTCTTGCCGAGCGCGATCTCGCCGCCGGCGGTCGAGGAGCCGTCGGCGAGCACGTCGCCCTGGCTGACCTTCTGGCCGCTCTTGACGATCGGGCGCTGGTGGATGATCGTGCCCTGGTTCGACCGCATGAACTTGTTGAGCGGGTACTCGAGCTTCTTCGAGCCGGAGGTGACGATGATTCGCTCCGAGTCGACGTGCGTCACTTCGCCGTCGTTCTCGGCCAGGACGACGTCGCCGGTGTCGACGGCGGCGCGCCGCTCCATGCCGGTGCCGATCAGCGGCGGCTCGGGCTTAAGCAGCGGCACCGCCTGGCGCTGCATGTTGGAGCCCATCAGCGCCCGGTTGGCGTCGTCGTGCTCGAGGAAGGGGATCAGCGCGGTTCCCACCGACCAGATCTGGGTCGGCGAGACGTCCATCAGGTCGACTTCCTTGGGCGCGGCCGTCGAGTACTCCTGGTCGGAGGCGCGGACGAGGACCTGCGGGCCTTTCAGCTTGCGGGTCTTGGGATCGACCTCGGCGTTGGCCTGGGCGATCACCATTTCTTCCTCCTGGGTGGCGTCCAGGTGGACGATCTCCTCGCTGACGACGCCGTCTTTGACGACCCGGTAGGGCGTCGTGACGAAGCCGTGCTCGGAGACCTGCGCATAGGAGGAGAGCGAGCCGATCAGGCCGATGTTCGGCCCCTCCGGGGTCTCGATCGGGCACATGCGGCCGTAGTGGGTCGGGTGGACGTCGCGCACCTCGATCGGGGCTCGCTCGCGGGTCAGGCCGCCGGCGCCCAGCGCCGAGAGGCGGCGCCGGTGCGTCAGGCCGGAGAGCGAGTTGGTCTGGTCCATGAACTGCGAGAGCTGCGAGGAGCCGAAGAACTCCTTCAGCGCCGCGACCACCGGGCGGATGTTGATGATCGTCTGCGGGGTGATCGCGTCGGCGTCTTCGGTGGTGAGGCGCTCGCGGACGACGCGCTCCATCCGGTAGAGCCCGATCCGGAAGGCCTCCTGGATCAGCTCGCCGACCGTGCGCAGGCGCCGGTTGCCGAAGTGCTCGTACTCGTCGAGGTGCTCGGCGACGGGCTCGCGCGCGTAGGTGATCGCCTCCGCGGCGTAGTCCTTGATCGGGTTCTCCTCGTCGATCTCCTCGGGGATGCCGAGCAGCTTCGGCAGCGAGACGAGCTCCTTGATCAGGGCGATGATGTCGTCGTGGGTGAGGACCCTGGTGTCGAGGTCGATGTCGAGGTCGAGCCGGGCGTTCAGCTTGTAGCGGCCGACCCGGGTCAGGTCGTAGCGCTTGGGGTCGAAGAAGAGCTGCTCTAGCAGCGCTTTGGCGGCATCGACCGAGGGCGGCTCGCCCGGGCGCTGCTTTTTGAACAGCTCGATCAGGGCGCCCTCTTCGGTCAGCGTCGCCTCCGTGTCCGAGAGGATCGTGTGCTTCAGGTAGACCGAGTCGTCGAACATCTCGAGGATGCGCTCGTTCTCGACGTAGCCCATCGCGCGCAGCAGCACGGTGACCGGCAGTTTGCGCTTGCGGTCGATGCGGACGTAGACGCGGCCTTTTTTGTCGACTTCCAGCTCGAGCCAGGAGCCGCGGGCCGGCATCAGGTTGGCGATGAAGACCTGTTTCTCGGGGTCCTTGGGCGCCATCACGTAGGCGCCCGGTGAGCGGACCAGCTGGGTGACGACGACGCGCTCGGTGCCGTTGATGATGAACGTGCCGCGGTCGGTCATCCACGGGAAGTCGCCCATGAAGACCGCCTGCTCGCGGATCTCGCCCGTCTCCTTGTTCTGGAAGGCGACCGTCGCGGTCAGCGGCCGCGAGTAGGTCATGTCCTTCTCACGGCACTCCTCGATCGAGTGGGCTGGCTCCTCGAACTTGAAGTCGCCGAAGACGATGGCCAGGTTCCCCGTGTAGTCCTCGATCGGGGATATGTCGTCGATGGTCTCCCGGAGGCCGCCCGCTTTCGGATCCGTCAGCTCTTCGAAGGAGCGACGCTGGATATCGATCAGGTGGGGGACTTCGAGAGGGTTTTCGAGTCTTGAGAAACTCCTGCGGGTTACGGGGGCAGCGCTGGAACGTGCCAAAGTCGGCGACTCCTCAGACGGTCAGAGGGACGAAATACGGCGCGAATATCGGGCAGGGGATGACAACGGGCGCGCGACCGCGAAAAATATCACAGGCGACGCGCCGGCTGCCTGGGCGGTAGGGCAACCGCCCATTTTGAGCTCAATTTGAGCTCGACGGTTGCCCCGGCCTCCTCGAGTTCCCCTTTGATCTTCTCGGCTTCGTCGCGCTCGATGCCCTCTTTGATCGCTTTCGGGGCCTCGTCGACGAGGGCCTTGGCCTCTTTCAGGCCGAGCCCGGTCGCGGCGCGAACCACCTTGATGACGGGGACTTTCTGGCCGCCGACCTCGGTCAGCACGACGTCCACGGTCGAGGCCTCTTCGCCGCCGCCGTCGCCGTCGCCGCCCGGGGCGCCAGCCGCCGCCGGCGCGGCAGCCGCGACCGCGGTCGCGGAGACGCCGAACTCCTCCTCGAGCGCTTTGATCCGCTCGGAAAGCTCGAGGACCGAGATGCCTTTCAGCTCTTCGATCCATTCCTCGGTTGAAACAGCTTTGCTTGCCATCACTCCTCTTCCTCTTTTGAGTCGTCGCTGTCAGATTTAGAAGTCTCTTGCGCGTCGCCGGCTGGCTCGGCATCGCCCTCGTCGCCCTCGGCCTGCGAGGGATCGCCCTCAGCGGGCGTCTCGGCGGCGGCCCCACTCTCGGTCGGCTCCTCCTCCACCGGAGCGTCAGCGGGGCCTGCATCCCCACCCTCGGCCTCGTCGCTGTCCTGCTCCCCCGCCTCGTCAGCGGGTGGCGTGGAGGGTGGGGACTCGCCCGCAGCTTGCGAGGACGAGTCGCCATCCTCCGCGACAGGACCCGCTGCCTCGGCGCTTGGTCCCTCGCCGGCGACCAACCCCTGCTCGGCGATCTGGCCCAACTGCGAAGCGAGGCCCTGGAGCATCGAGCCGAGCCCGCGGACCAGGCCGGTCAGCGGGCTGGCGACGACTCCGGCGAACTGGCCGTTGAGGACGTCGCGGCCGGGCAGACGGGCGATCGATTTGAACTTGTCCTCGTCGAGGCTGATGCCGTCCATGAAGCCGCCCTTGAAGGTGATGACCTCATGCTCTTTGTTGAAGGTCGAGATCGCCTTCGCCGCCTGGGCCGTGTCGCCGCGCACGAAGGTGAGCGCGGTCGGCCCCTCGAGCAGCTCGCCGAGCCGGTCCTCGCCGGCTTTCTCGGCCGCGATTTTCGTCAGGCGGTTCTTGACGACGCGGAAGCTGGCGTCGGCCTCGCGGAGTTTGCCGCGCAGCTCGGCGGCCTGCGGCACGCTGATGCCCCGGTAGTCGACCGCGAAGATCGCCTCAGCCGCCTCGATGTCGGCGGCGATCTCCTCAATGGCTTGTGCCTTTTCGTCTCTGTTCATCTGTCACCTGCACCGGGCTTCCGCTGTCGCTGCCGGTGGTCTTCGGTTGAGCGCGGCGGCGGAGTTTAGACGGTCGCCGGCTCCTTGGTCTTCGCCGTCGCGTCGACCCTGATGCCGGGCCCCATCGTCGTCGCCAGCGTCGCCGAGAGGATGTAGCGGCCCTTGGCCGAGGAAGGCTTGGCCCGGTTCACCTCGTCGAGCACGGCGATGTAGTTGTCGAGCAGCTTTTCCTCGTCGAAGCTCGTCTTGCCGATCGCCATGTGGACGATCGCCTGGCGGTCCGTGCGGTACTCGACTTTGCCGGACTTGGTCTCGCCGACGGCTTTCTCGACGTCGTCGGTGACGGTGCCGACCTTGGGGTTCGGCATCTTGCCCTGCGGGCCGAGCACGCGGCCGAGCTGGCCGACGGTTTTCATCATCGCCGGGGTGGAGATGGCGACGTCGAAGTCGGTCCAGCCCTCCTGGACTTTCTCGGCGAGGTCCTGGCCGCCGACGAAGTCGGCGCCGGCCGCTTCGGCGTCGCGGGCCTGCTGGCCGTCGGCGAAGACGGCAACCGTGACGTCCTTGCCGAGCCCGTGCGGAAGCGCCAGGGTTCCGCGCAGCTGCTCCTCTGCGTGACGGACGTTGACGCCGAGCCGCAGGTGCAGCTCGACCGTCTCGTCGAACTTGGCGCTGGCGGTCTCCTTGATCAGCGCGACCGCCTCCTGCGGCGGGTAGGCGCGCGTGCGCTGCACTTTGTCGAGCTGTTT
>DASQDJ010000153.1:0-4070 GCA_035634215.1 Solirubrobacterales bacterium
CCCGGGCGATCGCGACCTTCTCGGCCTCGCCGCGGCGCTCGTTGGAGTCCAGGTCCCAGAAGACCTTGCCGGTGCAGAGGACGAGCCGCTCGACCTTCTCGCGTCGCTCGGCCGCGGCGGGGTCGTCGAGGATGAACCTGAAGTGGCCGTCGGTCAGTTCCTCCGGCGAGGCGGCGGCTTTGGCGTGGCGCAGCAACCCCTTCGGCGTGAAGACGACGAGCGGCCGCGGCTTCTGGATCAGCGCTTGGCGCCGCAGCAAGTGGAAGTACTGGGCGGCGGTGCTGGGGTTGGCGATGCGGATGTTGCCCTCGGCGGCGAGCGCCAGGAAGCGCTCGATGCGGGCGCTCGAGTGCTCGGGCCCCGAGCCCTCGTAGCCGTGCGGCAGGAGCAGCGTGAGGCGGCTGGTCTGTCCCCACTTCGCCTCGCCGGAGGCGATGAAGGTGTCGATGATCACCTGGCCGGCGTTGGCGAAGTCGCCGTACTGGGCCTCCCAGAGGACGAGCGCGTCGGGGGTCGCCGCCGAGTAGCCGTACTCGAAGCCGAGGCAGGCGATCTCAGAGAGCGGGCTGTTGTAGAGCTCGAAGGGCGCCTTGGCGTCTTTCAGGTTTTGCATCGGGGTGTAGGGGAGTCCGGTCTTCTCGTCGTGGAGGACGAGGTGGCGGTGCGAGAAGGTGCCGCGCTCGGTGTCCTGGCCGGTGAGGCGGATGTGGACGCCGTCGGTGAGCAGCGAGGCGAAGGCGAGCGCCTCGGCGTGGCCGAACTCGATCCCGCCGTCGGCGAGGGCCACCTCGCGCTTGCCGAGCGGTTTGCGCAGCTTGCGGTGGATCGTGAAGCTCTCCGGCACCTCGAGCAGCGCCTCGTTCAGCTCGCGCAGGCGCTCGCCGGGGACGGCGGTCTCGACGGGGGGGCTCGCGGTGCGGTCGAGCTCGCCGGTGTGGGTGCTGGTCCCGCTCGGGTCTTCGTACTCGCCGAGCTCCATCTTGCGGCGCAGCTCCTTGAGCGCCGTCGCCATCTCCTCGTGGCGCTCGGAGCGGATGCGCTCGACGTCCTCGGCCGAGACGACGCCCTCCTCGATCAGCTTCTGGGCGTAGAGCTCGGAGACGGGCGGGTGGGCCTTGATCTTCGCCGCGATCGCCGGCTGGGTGTAGGCGGGCTCGTCGGTCTCGTTGTGGCCGTAGCGGCGGTAGCCGATCACGTCTATGACGACGTCGCGGCACCAGCGCTCGCGGTAGGCCATCGCCAGCCGCATCGCCGCCGAGCAGGCCTCGACGTCGTCGGCGTTGACGTGGACGATCGGGATGTTGAACCCCTTTGCCATGTCGGCCGCGTAGGGCGTCGAGCGGGCGTCGTGCGGATCGGTGGTGAAGCCCACCTGATTGTTCTGGATGACGTGGATCGTGCCGCCGGTCGTGTAGCCGCGCAGCGACTGCAGGTTGAGCGTCTCGGCGACGACGCCCTGGCCGGGGAAGGCCGCGTCGCCGTGCAGCAGGATCGGGACCGCCCGCTTGTGGTCGTGGTCGAGCTCGGCGCCGTCGATCTCAGACTGGATGAAGCGGGTCGCGCCCTCGACCACCGGGTCGACGAACTCCAGGTGGCTCGGGTTGGGGTAGAGGCGGACGGCGATCTCCCTGCCGTCGTGGTCGACGTAGGTGCCCTGGTGCCCGTAGTGGTACTTGACGTCGCCGGTGCCGCCGTGCGGGATCGCGGCGACCGCCTTCACCTGCTCGATCTGCTTGGAGCCCTCGAACTCGGCCAGGATCGACTCCACCGAGCGGCCGAGGTTGTGGGCGAGCACGGCGAGGCGGCCGCGATGCGCCATCCCGAAGACGACCTCCTCGGCGCCGGCGCGGCCGGCGAGGGCGATCGCCTCGTCGAGCATCGGCACGACCGCGTCGAGCCCCTCGATCGTGAAGATCTTCTGGCCGAGGTAGGCCTTCTCGACGAAGCGCTCGAACTCGAAGACGTCGATCAGCCGCCCGAGCAGGCGCTGCTTTTCCTCGGCGTCGAGCGGCTGGCGGTGGGCCCCGGTCTCGACCATCTCGCGCAGCCAGGTCCGCTGCTGGTGGGAGGAGAGGTGCTCGAACTGGTAGGCGATCGTGCCGCAGTAGGCCTCGCGCATCCGCGGCAGCACCTCGAGCAGCGTCTCGCCCTCGACCCCGATCCGCAGGATCGAGGCCGGGATGCGGGCCATCAGCTCCGGGGTCAGGTTGAGGTTCTCCGGCTGGATCGCCGGGTCGCCCTTCGGCTCGGAGCCGAGCGGGTCGAGGCGGGCGGCGAGGTGCCCGTGGGTGCGGTAGCCCTTGAGCAGCGAGGTCGCCGCCTGGACCGCCTGCAGCAGCTCCTCGTCGGGCTGGGTCGGGGTGGGCGGCGCCGGCGTCGCGGCCGCCGCGCCGAGCGGCGGCGCCGAGGCCGACGCGGGATGGGCGGTGGCGAGCGGCGCCGGGTCGACCTCGAGCTCGGTGGCGACCGACTCGTAGAAGCCGTCCTCGCCCTCGAGCAGCTCTTCGACGCGCTTCAGGAAGGCGCCCGACTCGGCGCCCTGGATGACGCGGTGGTCGTAGGTGGAGGTCAGCGTCATCACTTTGGAGACGCCGACCTGGCGCAAGCGCTCCGGCGAGGCGTGCGCCCACTCGGGGGGGTAGGCGATCGCGCCGGCGGCGATGATCGCGCTCTGCCCCTTCATCAGCCGCGGCACGGAGGCGACGGTGCCGATCCCGCCCGGGTTGGTCAGCGAGATGTTGGTGCCCTGGAAGTCGTCGGCGCTGAGCCGGTTCTCGCGGGTCTTGGTGATCAGGTCCTCGTAGGAGGAGTGGAAGGCGGCGAAGTCGAGGCCGTCGGCGCCCTTGATCGCCGGCACCATCAGGCTGCGCGAGCCGTCCTTGCGTTCGACGTCGACGGCGATGCCGAGGTTGACCGGCCCGTTCTCGATCGCGACCGGCTTGCCGTCCCGCTCCTCGTAGGTGCGCGTCATCACCGGCCACTCCTTGGCGGCCTGGACGATCGCCCAGGCGATCAGGTGCGTGAAGGACACCTTCAGCCCTCGCTCCCGCAGCGCCTGGTTCAAGACCTTCCGCTTCGCGTCGAGCGTGTCCACGGCAATGGTCCGGAAGGACGTAGCCGTCGGCACCTCGCGGCTCTCGCCCATTGCCTGGGCGAGCATCGCCGCCGGCCCCCGCAACGCCTTCTCCTCGCCGGCGGCAGCGGCAGTGGCGCTCGCGCCATTCCCGCTCGCGGCAAGGACGTCCTCCTTGGTGACCTTCTCCCCCGGACCACTTCCCCTTATCGAGCCAAGGTCGACGCCATTCTCAGCAGCCACACGACGAGCGACGGGAGTCGCTCGGACCCCATCGCCTCCGTTGGAAGTGGCTCCTGCCCCACCAGCCTCTCTTCCAGCGGGTGGCGTGGGGGATGGTTCCTCGCCCGCAGCTTGTGAGGACGAGGTGCCATCCGCCGCGACAGGACCCGCTGGCGACGCGCTCTGTCCCTCGTCAGGAGCCTCCCCACCCGCTTCCATCTCAGCCAACGGCGCCCCCACGGGCACTTCGTCGTCCACCGCCGCGATCAGCTTCGTAATGGTGCCGTCCGCCGGCGCCGGCACCTCGGCGTCGACCTTGTCCGTCGACACCTCGACGACCGTGTCCCCCTCCTTGACGAAGTCCCCCTCGGAGACGTGCCACTCCAGGACGATGCCCTCGGTGACCGACTCGCCCATCTCGGGCATCTGGATCTGCACGGTCGCCGTTTGCGCCATCCTCCGAATGAGTGTATGAAACAGGCGTGAGCTACTTCGTCCAGCAGCCGTGAACTATTTCGTCACCGGGGCGACCGGCTTCATCGGCCGCAACCTGGTCGAGCGCCTGCTGCAGCGAAAAGGCACGGTTTATGCCCGGGTTCGCGCCGGCTCGCGGGGCCGGCTGGAGGAGCTGCGCACCGCCTGGGGGGCAGATGGCGCCCGCGTCGTGCCGATAACCGGCGACCTCTCGCAGCCCGGCCTCGGCGTCTCCGAGGAGGACCTGGTCACGCTGCGCGGCAAAGTCGCCCACTTCTTCCACCTGGCGGCGATCTACGAC
>DASQDJ010000154.1:0-2976 GCA_035634215.1 Solirubrobacterales bacterium
GTGACGCGCTGGCTCAGGTAGTCCGGGTCGCCGTCTCGGGGCGGTCGCTGCGTCGGCGCTCGTCGGCCGGAGTCGCCAACCCCGCCGCCAGCCCGGCGAGGCCGAGCACGAGGTGCAGGATGTTGTCCTCGGTGTTGACCGGGACGATGCTGAGGATCGACTCGTTGTCGCCGATGACGAACCCCCAGATCGCGACCAGCGTGTAGACGACGCCGAGGCCGAGGGCGTACTCCCGCGCCGCGTAGCCCGCGACGAGCAACCCCAGGGCGCCGGTAAGGATGTGGACGACGTTGTGCCAGCCGTTGACGGCAAAGATGCCGAACACGCTGTCCACGGTGCCCGGATCGCCGAACGAGGCGCTGTAGAAGAAGCCGATTATCCCGACGACCAGCAGGGTCCCGCCGACGAGCGTGGCATAGAGCCTGGCCGGGGTCGCGCCTTCCAATCTCTCATCTCGGTTCAAAGGACCTCTCCTCTCTGAAAGGAAAAAGGCTCGGCGACTGTAGGCTGCCCGCTCCGTACTCGATGCAAACTTGCTACCGCCATCCAGACCGCGAAACGGGCGTGTCCTGCTCGTCCTGCGGGCGCCCTATCTGCCCTGAGTGCATGACGCCCACCCCGGTCGGGATGCGCTGCCCCGAGTGCGCGCGCCAGAAGACCCGGGTGACGCGCGGCGCCGCCGGGCCTGGGCGCAACGACGCGCCGGCCACCTTCGTGCTGATCGGGCTCAACGTCGCGGCCTTCCTGGCGGAGATCGCGACCGGGTCGGGGGGCTTCGGGCGGGCGACCGGGCCGGTGATCGAAGACTTCGCGCTGCAGGGGGCCGCCGTGGCCGATGGCGAGTGGTACCGGCTGCTGACCGGCGGCTTCCTCCATGCCAGCCTCTTCCACATCGGCTTCAACATGTTCGCCCTCTACATCCTCGGCCGCATGCTCGAGCCGGGGATCGGGACGCCGCGCTTCGTCGCCCTCTATTTCGCCTCGCTGTTCGCCGGCTCCTTCGGCGCGCTGCTGCTGAGCGATCCGCTCGCCGTGACCGTCGGCGCCTCGGGGGCCGTCTTCGGGCTCTTCGGCGCCGCCTTCCTGATCGCCCGCCGCCGCGGCATGGACGCGATCGCCTCCGAGCTCGGCTTCCTGCTGCTGATCAACCTGGCGCTGACCTTCGTCCTGCCGCGACTCAGCGTCGGCGGCCACCTCGGCGGCCTGGCCGGCGGGCTGCTCTGCGCCGCGGTCATCGTCGCCGGCGAGCGGGGGATGCTGGGGCGGGCCAGGCTGCCGGCCGAGATCGCCGCGATGGCCGCGGTCGCGGCGGTTTCGATCGCCGCCGCGCTGGCGGTCGCCTAGCCGTGGCCTAGCTTCGCCTGATCGGCGCCCGCACCTCGGCGAAGCCGATGTTCCCCGGCTGGTCGACCAGATCGGGGTGGAGGATGTGGCCGAGCAGCTCTACGCCGTCGACCAGGCGCGGGCCGGGGCGGGAGAAGGTCGAGGCCGCGTCGACGGCGTAGACACGGGCAGCGCCGAGCGAGGCGAGCCGATCCCAGTGCTCGAGCGCTTCGATCTGCGCTTCCTCTGCGTAGAGGCCGCAGGGCATCGCGATCACCGCGTCGGGATTGAGTCCCGAGAGGGCGCCCCACTCGACCTCGGGCGACTTCAGCCCGGGCGGGCCGGCGACGTCCTCGCCGCCGGCGATCGAGATCATCTCCGGCACCCAATGGCCGCCGACGAAAGGCGGGTCGAGCCACTCGATCGCGATCACGCGCGGCCGGGTGGCGCCCGAGACGGTGGCGCGGACCGCGGCGAGGCGGCCCTCGAGCTCGCCGCGCAGCTCGTGGGCCGCGGCCTCCGTCCGCGTCGCCTCGCCGAGCCGGATCACGTCCTCGAGCATCTCGCCGAGCGTGCTCGGGTCCTGCTGGAGGACGCGCGGCTCGCTCGGCAGGCGGGCGGCGACTTCGACGACGTCCTCGTAGGAGACCGCGCAGACGTCGCAGACCGACTGGGTGACGATCAGGTCGGGCGCGACGCTGGCGAGGCGCTCCTCGTCGAGCTCGTAGAGGGCACGCCCCTCGCCGAGCGTCGCCTTGACGCTCGAGTCGATCTGGCCGGCCGTCAGCCCTCGCGGCAGCACAGTGCGAGTCAGGTGCGGCAGCGCGCGGGCCCGGGGCGGAAAGTCGCACTCGTGGGTGACGGCGACGACGTTGTCATCGAGGCCGAGCGCGAAGAGCATCTCGGTGGCTGACGGGACGAGGCTGGCTATCCGCATGGGGCCGCTCAATATGTCAACCCATCGGCTCCGCGGGGGGGAAAGCTATAGTCCGGGGCGCCGAATGGCCGAAGACGACCTCCCCCGAAGTATCGGGCTAAATAGCCGATGAGCGCCTTCCTGCTCATCCTGCTCGTACTCGTCCTGATCGCCGTCAACGGCTTCTTCGTGGCCGCCGAGTTCGCGATCGTGCGGTCGAGGCGCAGCCGCATCGAGGGCGTGGCCGAGGACGGGAGCCGAGCCGCTCGCACGGCCCTGCACCAGATCGAGCACGTCGATGAGTACGTCGCCACCTCCCAGGTCGGGATCACCCTCGCGTCGATCGGGATCGGCTTCCTCGGCGAGCCGGCGATCGCCACGCTGGTCGAGCCCTTGATCGAGGGCGCGATCGGCGAGGCCGCGTCCTACGTCCTCGCCTTCCTCTTCGCATACGCCGTCGTCACGCTCCTGCACGTCATCTTCGGCGAGCAGGCGCCCAAGATGGTCGGCATCGCCCGCGCCGAGACTCTGCTGCTTGGCATTGCGCGGCCGCTGGAGCTGTTTCGCCGCCTCTTCCACCCGCTGATCGTCATCACCAACGTGCCGGCCCGCCTCTTCGTCGCCCGCGTGCTGCGGATCGAGCCCGAGGCCGACGAGGAGGTCCAGTCCACCGAGGAGCTCCGCCTGATGATCACCCGCGGCGCCCAGCGCGGCCGCCTCGACCCCGGCGCGGCGGG
>DASQDJ010000155.1:0-6889 GCA_035634215.1 Solirubrobacterales bacterium
CCTTTGCACCCGCTCGGCCTCACCACCGGCCGCAGCTTGAGCCGCTTGCCGCTCTGGGCCCCCAGCACGGCCCTGGCGCGGTTGCGTCTCGCGCAGAGGTTGGTCGAGTTGACGACGAGGCCCTTCTTGCCACCCCGCATCCGCAGGACGACCTTGGTGACCGGGGCGTCGGGGGCGTCGGTGAAGGAGGCCCTGATGCCGCCCTTGACCGAGTCGATGCGCGCGGAGACCTCGACGTCGACCAGGCCGTGCAGGTCGAGGACCATGTCGGGCAGCTCGTTGTCAGAGGAGCGCAGGTAGACGGGGCCGCTCAGGGGCTCATCGAGCAGCGGCGTGGTGGCCGTAGCGGTGCCGTAGATGGCGCCGGGCGGGCAGGCCTCGGCGGCGAACTGAACGCGGGTGCAGATCGTGCGGATGTGGGCCTGGTCGAGGAAGGCCGAGCGCGGCAGGCGGGTCGAGACCGAGGCGAGGTTGGCGTCGCCGGGCCTTGGCCGGTAGGTGGCGATGAGGGCGGGGTGGGCGCCTCTCTTCGTGCCGCCCTTCAGCTTGATGGCCAGGCGCGGCTTGAAGCCCAGTCGCGAGCAGTTGGCGGCCTGAAAGCGCGAGTGGCGCCGCACCGGGGAGTCGTCGGCGAGGCTGAAGACGTTGGTCCCGCCGCCCCAGATGTCGGCGAGGGTCTGGGAGGGCTCGCAGCCGGTCGGGTTGAGGGTGAAGTTGGGGCGGTCGACGTCGACGCGGATGTCTCTGACCTTCAGCGGGATGCCCTCGAGGATGTGGGGAATCGGGTCTGAGGCCGCGCCGTCGACTTCCGCGGTGGCGCTGCGGGGGTTGACCCGAAGCGCCTGGCGCACCACGACCGTGCCGACGTCAAAGGGGCCGGCGACGGCAGGGACGATGCCGACCACAGAGAGCGGCGCTTTGCCCACGGGGCCTGCCAGGTAGAGGTCACCGGGCACGTAGGTGAGCTGCGAGCCGACCCCGGCTCCTCCCCAGACGCCGCCGATGCGCGAGCTGGCGGGACAGGAGGGCTGGGCGATCTCGGCCTTTCCGGTCTTGGTCTTGGCCAAGGCGATCTGCGCGTCGGGGCATTTGCCCACGCCGGCCAGCTTGGCGAGGACGCCGGGCGGCAGGACGGCGTCAAAGCGGGTCAGGTCCTGGTCGCCGTCGCGCCTGGTCAGGCGCATGTGGAAGGGCGAGAAGGAGCCGGCGCTGTTGGACGCCGTGCCGGCCGAGAAGCCGGGGTCAAACGGGGAGCCGCTCGGGCAGGGCGCTCCGCCGACGCCTGAGGTGATCTGGAAGGTGGAGGGCACTTCCAGCACTTCTTCGGGGTCCGCGGAGGGGAAGAGCTCAGAGAAGGTGGTGTAGGGGCCGCAGCGAGGCGGGGTGATCAGGGGCGAGCGGCCTCCCTCCCTGAGGCGCAGGCGCACCTCCCCGAGCGGGAAGGGCGGCAGATCGTCGAAGATCGAGATCAGCTGCCCGGTGGCGCGGTTGGGTTCGATCAGGCCCGACTGGCGGACCAGGAGGCCCAGGGTCGGGTCCTTGACGACCAGGTGCATGGCGAGCAGCGAGTCGAAGGGGTTCTCGGGGCCGGGGGCATTGGGGTCGTCCTGGGGGGCGATGTAGAGGGCGCCGCGAAGGACGGTGTCCTCGAGGATCGGGGTGGTGGCTTCCACCGTGCCGATCTTGGAGGCAAGCGGGCAGCCCTGCCCCGGCGCCGAGGTGAGCGTCTCGGCCGCCAGCTGGGCCGAGGAGCAGGTCGCGAGACCCGCGGCGAAGGAGGGGTTGGCGGTGATGCCCTCGGGCAGTTCGACGAGCACCGCGGAGACGTCGGAGTCAACGCGCCCGGAGGGCTCGTTTACGTCCTCGTCGGTGACGGTGAGGTCGGCTTCCAGGCCCGTGGCCGACTCGGCCTGGGCGGAGGTCGGGCGCACCTGCAGGTCGGCGGAGAGGCGAAGCGCGGAGCAGTCGATCATGCCCGGGGTCTGCACGGAGTGGTGGAAGCTCGCCGGCGGGCCGGGGTCGAAGCGATTGCCAGACCACCAGGAGACGGCGTGAAATGTCGTCGTCAGGGGCCCCTCGCAGGTGCGCGGCAGGGTGATCAGCGGTTTGCCCTGGGCGCTGGTCGGGCAGGTGTCGGCGGCCGGCGTGCGCACGCACTCGCCGCGCTCGGAGTTGTGGCGAGGGTCTGCGGGGTTGCCCCAGATCGTGAATTCAGAGCCGAGCACTTCGGCGATCTGGGAGGTGTTTCTGAGCGAGGCGACGACGTTGTAGGGGGAGGACTGGGCGGGGCTGATGTCGATGGTGACCGGCAGCTCGGCGACGTAGAAGCCGAGCTTGGCGGCGACCCCGGGCGAGGGCAGGAGGCTGTAGACGGGGACGGTTTCTTCGCCGACTATCCCGGTCGCCCCGCCCACTTCCACGCGCAGGGTGCCGACCGCGGTGGCGTCGTCGCAGGCGGGGACGAGGACCTCGAGGGTGAGGAAGTCGATCGTCTCGCACCTTGGCGCGGCGGTCGGGTTGCCCGCGAAGCCGACCGGCAGGGTGACGTCGAGGTTGCGAAGCGCTCCGTCGACGACCTGCACGCCGGGTTTGTCGGGGTGCTCGACGGTGTTGACTTTGAAGGTGGTCGTCATCTCGAAGGGATGAGAGCCGGCTTTGCGGGCCTGGGAGCCGTCGGCTTCGGTGAAGGAGACCGAGATGTCTGAGAGGCCGAAGTCAGCCGAGGCGGGGGCTGCCGCCAGGGCGAGGGTGGCCACCGCGGAGGCGAGGGCGAGGAGCAGGCGTCGGGAGCGGCTCATCGCCGGCCCCCTTTCTGGCCTTTGCGCTGTTTGTTGGCTCGCGAGGAGCGCTTCTTCACGCAGCGGGCTTTGCCTTTGCGCGTGACGCGCCGCTTGCCTTTCGGGCACCTGCGGGCTTTCGGCTTGCCGGTCTCGTTGCCGGGGCCCTGGAAGGCCTCGCTGGCCGGCGTTCTCAGCGGCGGCGGGGGCGGCGGGCTCTGGCAGGCGGCCCCTTCGCAGTCGCCCGGCGGGACCGGCTCGGGGAAGCCGCCGCCGACGCGGGCGACGTAGACGTCGTTTAGGCCGTAGTCCTGACCGACGAGGCTCGACTGGGTGGCGATGAAGACGTTGTTCCCGGAAGGATCGGCGTCTAGGAAGAGCGAGCGAGCCGCGCTCTGCCCGGAGGAGAGCAGGTCCACGCAGCCGCCGGATTTCTCAGAGAAGGTGGCCTTCTCCTCGGTGCAGCCTCCCGGCCCGCCTTTCCCCGGCTCCTCCCACTGGTAGACGTCCCAGGTGCCGTTGGAGTCGCGCGGCACGAGCGCCTCGTGGCTTTCGAAGAAGATTCGCGAGCCGTCGTCGGTGATGACTCGGGGGGCATGGTTGTTGACTTCCCAGCCTTGGATGCGGGCGGCTGCCATTACGGCACCGCTCACCTCAGCAACAGGCCTCGCACCCGTCGGGTTGCATGACACGCAGCGAAGATCTCCCGCCCCCGCGTCATAGCGGTAGACCTCGGCGGCGGCTTGACCGCTCTCGATGTCGCGGTTGTCGTATCCGGTCGGCGTTGGGCTCACCCTCGAGACGAAGGTCGCGTGCAGGCCATCGGAGGTGATGCGCGCGGCGCGTGACGCAGGATCAAAGACGACTGGCCTCATCGGTGGGGCACTGGCGGCGGAGGCGACCAAGCTCACGTCTTGGGTAGTCAGCGCCATGACGAACTGATAGCTCCCAAGCCCACCGCCCGGATTCGCTTCGTAGAAGTAGAGGTTGTGGGCGCCAGCGGCAGCGGGGCCCGTCCCGTCGAGGTCTTCCGTCGAGGCGAAGTAGAGGCGCGAGGCGTCCTCGCTCGCCCCCATCGGGCCCTCGACCCCATCGGCGATCAGCGTCGCGGTTTCGGTGTCGACGTCGAATTCGTAGAGCTCGCCTTTCCGGTCGCCTGAGACAAAGGAGAAGATCGCCTTGGAGCCGTCGTCGGCCGCGGTCCAGAAGAAGGCGGGATCCGAGTCCGGGCCCGGAGAAATGGCTTCAGAGATCGCCACGGTTTCATTGCCGTCGATCCGCACAAAGATGCGTCCAGGGCGACTGGTGACACTGCCGGCCTCGTAGGCCGTCCAGAAGATCCGCGAGCCGTCAGCGGAGATCGCGTTACGTACGCTTGAGAAGTCGAACGAGCCACTCATCACCGACGTTCCGGCCGAGCACGCCTCGGATATCGACTCTCCACTAGGCAGGTAGCAGACAAAGCGCAGGTCCTCCGGCGATTCCGCTGGCGTGTGCTCATAGAGAAGTTCCTCACCAGCACCTGGTTCCGGCGCATCATCGAGCTTGCCCGGCACGGTGAAGATCGTGTGGCTGCCGTCCTCTGAAAAGCCCTTTATCAGTAGCGAGACGTATTGCTCAGAGGTGCGGTTCGGTGGCGCGTCCGTCGTCATTGCGACGAATTTGGGCGGCTCGACGCAGTTCTCGCGTCGGTAAAGGTTCGGGTATTTTGCCACGGCCTCCGGGACCAGTGGCGCCACCGAATACAGTCGCAACCAACCTCGACAGAGGTCTTCCGTGAAGCCCAGGAATTCGGGCCCGAAGTTAAAGTCGGAAGCTACACCCGGTTCAGTGCGCGGTGCTGAGATCGCATTGCTGTTCCAGCCTCCTTCTTTCCGACCTGCTAAGTACTGCGAGGTAAAGGGAGCGCTCTGGGCATCTCCAAATCCGGTCGCGGCGCTGAAAGTGAAACGCTCCCCGGAGTCGGCACTCTTATTTGCTTCGAAAAGGAGGTACGAGACGCCGTTTCTGCCGATGCCGAGCGCAACGTCGGCGCTTCCTTTGTCGAGCGGCGAGACCAGCTCGTAGGCACGGCAGTCGGGAAGGTCCGCGCCAGGGCCGATGCGGAAGGCGTCGTTACTGCATGGCGGCGGCGGCACCCCCTCGGCGTGGGTCGTGAAGGTTGCTTCCAGCCCTTCCTCGAAGCTCGCTTTCGCCACTTCTACATCTGGCCCGTCGGGATCGATGCCGTGTACTGGCTCACCACCGGAGCTGTCCGCGACGAAGCGGTAATGGTAGGTCGTTCCCGGCTCGAGGTTTTCGAGGATCACGCCGGTGGTCGGAATGAAGGCTTTCACGGACCGTTCCGTCAGGAGCGCGGCTGGAACGGGCGCTTGGTTTGGGCACCCGCTCGTCGAGCACGGGGCAGTGCCGTATTCGACGTAATACGTGGTGTCGGGGAAGAATTCTGGGTTGATCAGCGCCCGCACAGTTGCATCTTCGGCGCCGACAAAGCTGGCGAATTGTTCGCCGATGACTGGGACCTCAGGCGGTGGCGGTTCGCAGCCGATCGGTGCGGTGCCGTAGGTGCCCACATAGCTCACAGAAGGACCGTTGAAGATGCCGATGTACAGGTTGCCCGGGGCCTCGCTGTCCGGGTCCACACCGTCGGCGCATATGTTCGTCGCAAGCGCGGTGAGAAGGGCGCCCGCTGGCCGGCTGGGGAACGGCTCCCCCGCTTCTGACGCTGTAGGCACCAGCTTCTGCCCGGTGGCGTTGTACTTGGTGACTTGCGGAGGGCCTTCGGCAGGATCGTCGATCGCATAGACGCTTCCATCCACGTCCGCGGCGACGCCGAGAGGGTTCTCCGCATCGAAGCTCGAGCTGCCCGGTTTGCCCGGATCGAGAGGCGCTCCCGCCGGGCTCAGCTTGTATATATCTTCAGTGGCGTCGAGGGAGATGTAGATGTTTTGGTCTTTATCGACGTCGAGGCCGTTGACCTGTTTGCCGGCAAACGCCGCCAGCGCGCCCGAGAAGGGGATCGTTTTGACGTGATTGCCGTTGGTGTCGAAGACCTGGATGCCGCCTTTGTCGCCGACCAGGATCGTGCCGCCTTCGGCAGGGCTGTAGGCGATGAAGTCGCCGAGGGTGGCGTCGAGCTGGCTTGTTCCTTCGCCGGAAGTCCCCGCTTGGCAGGTATCACCGGGAACGTCCGTGCAGAGGTTTCGCTGCGCCGCCGGCGCTCCTTCACCAACTTTGGTCTGGTTTACGTCGCCGCCAAACATCAGCAGGAACTCGCCCGCCGGGTTGAATTTTTGCACGCGGCGGTTGAAGAACTCGAAGACATAGATGTTGCCGCTCGGATCGACCGCAAGCCCCGTTGGCCAATTCAGCTGGCCCTTGCCGGGGCCCGCAACCCCCGCTTTGCAAAGACCGGGAGGAGGCTCAGCTTCAGGCGTGGGTGGACTGCAGGTCTCCAGTTCGTCGGTCGGCGTGTCGCCCGACATTCCCTCTGGCGCCACGTCCCAGCCCCACGACTTCACGAAAAGACCCCAGGCCGTGTACTCGTTTATGCGGGCATTAATTAGGTCTGCGACGTAAACGTGGCCGGTGTCCGGGTTCCCGACGACGCCCCGCGGGTTATTCGTTCGTGCAGAACTGCCACTCAACCCGGCGGGAGCATCGCTCGGAGGCGTTCGCAGTACGAAATCAGGTGGCGCCGCCGAGGCTGAAGTGGGCAGGCCAAACAAGACCGCGACCAGCAACGCCGCACCGCCGGGCCGAAGCGCCTTCCTCATGGTTGCTCCCATCTAGTTCCCTCTCCCCTGAACCGTGCGCCCATCACACGCGCTACCACATGCCGCTCCTTCGGCGACGGCGCGCCTTTGGTACCTATTGAGTATGGCCACGGTATCACGTGGTCCCGTCCTCGGTCAACGCGCAGCAAGCGAGGGCGCGGCCGCCACGGCCGCGCCCTCAGTCAACTAATTAGAAACGTATTTATCTAACTGATTATGTATGTGTAATCGGCGCCTTGTTGCCCGCTAGGTCGCGTGCCCACACTGTCGCCGAACCGGTCATATCGAATTCATGGCTTGTGCCAAGGAATACGCAGATTCCACCCTCGAAGTGAC
>DASQDJ010000156.1:0-17280 GCA_035634215.1 Solirubrobacterales bacterium
GTCGGCGCCTTCCTGGCGAATCGGTCGCTTTCAGGCGGGGGTGGCCTCGCGCTCAGGCCGTCTTCACAGCTGAGTTGACATAACCACCATTATCGTGCGTTGAGGAGCTGGATGCGGCCAGCGGTGCGCCCCGCGAGGCGCGCTCTCCTCGCGGGGCAGCCAGGCTCGTTCAGGGAATCGGAGTAAGCGCGGCGTCGATACCGCTGGTCGTTGAGCCGGCGACCACCGATACCGGGTTCCCTTTCATGAAGCTGAACTTGTTGTTGTAGAACTCGGTTTGGTAGCTGAGCCCGGATTCAGGGGCGGCGGCGAATTCGACCTTGTATGCGGTGCCCGTCGGCAGCCCGATCACGGCATATTCGCCGGCGGCGTCCGTTTTGTCGCACGAAAGGATGGCGGTGCCGATGACAAAGGCGCAGACCGTTATCCCTTCGATCGGTTCGGACGTCGATTCGTCGGTGACGATTCCGGTGATTCGGCCACCTTTGACCAGCGCCGCGTTTACTCCGGTCGTCGCGGATTCGCCGAGCACGGTCACCCATTCTGCTTTTTCGAAGGTCGCCTTGCCGTTGTAGTACTGAGTTATGTAGTTGAGGCCAGCTTCGATCGACTCGAATTCGACTTTGTAGGAGTCCGATTCAAGGCCGGTGATGCTGTAGGAGCCGTTTTCTCCCGTAGTCGTGCACACCCCGGGCGCCCCCCAGGCGTAGGCGCACACGTTCGCCCCCTGAACGGGTTCCGCGGTCCCGGCGTCCGTCACCGTGCCTTCAATCGAGGCTGCTGCCGCGACCGCTGGCACCGCGAGCAGGCTCAGAGCCCCTATTACGGCCGCCGCAAGCGCCGTTTTGGTCCTTTTCATCCTCGCCTCCCATGGTTTGTCTGAATCGCGACACTCGCGATCCACTGAGCGATGAGCAGCGAGGGTAACCTGAGCCTGCGCGGTTGGACGAGGCTCTGGACGCCAGTTCTAGGCGGTCCGCGCCGCGATGCCCCGCGCCAGCGGGCGCGTGATCGGCGGCGCTTTCGGCAACCGGTCCCGCTCGACCTGCTCCAAGCGCAGCGGCGACGCCTCGATCGTCGCGACGGTGTCGCGGTTGCAGTGGCAGCCGTCGCCGATGAAGCGCCAGGGCTTTTCTAGGCGGTCCTGCCAACGCGCCAGCTTGGGGTCCTCCGCTCGCACGTGCTCGAGGAAGAGCATCCGGCCGCCTGGCTTGAGGACCCGCGCCACCTCGTCCAGGGCGGCGTGCGGGTGCGGCACCGTGCAGAGGACCAGCGTGAAGACGGCGGTGTCGAAGCTGGAGTCCTCAAAGGGCAGGCCTTCGGCACCGGCCTGGACGAACTCGGCGTCGCGCCCCGACTCGGCCAGCTTGCTGCGCAGCTGCCGGGCCATGTGCGGGTCCGGCTCGGCCATCACGAGGTCGACGTCGGCCGGGTATAGCTCAAGGTTCGCGCCGGTCCCCGAGCCGACGTCGATCGTCCGCCCGCGCGCCTTGCCAAGCAGCTCGCGGCGCATCTCCCGCAGCCCGGCCTCTTCGACCGCCTTGAAGAAGCTGTCGTAGAGCGCCGCGAAGCCGCGTCCCCAGGTGGCGTCGTAGATTCGGCCCATAGCTTGATGACTTAACCACACTCTGGTGTGGTCAATGCGGCAGCCGGGCTTAGGCGGCGTCTCGTTGCGAGGGTGCGGCGTCCGCTGGCGAGGACGCCGGCTCCTCGCCCGGCTCGCTGTACGCCGCACGCTCCTCGTAGGCGCGGCGAGCCTCGGGGCTGACCTCGGTCATCACCTTGGTGACCCCCATGAAGCGGGCCACCGCCTCGCGGGCTCGGCGCGGCAGCAGGGTGCCGATCACGACCGAGGCGCGCAGCTGGCGCGGCACGTAGACGTCGACCTTGCCCGTCTCGAGCGCGCCGACGATCTCGTTCGCGACGTCCTCCGGCTCGACCCGTTTCACGCCCGGGTAGTCCTGCAGCCCTTCGATCAGCTGCGTGTTGACGGTGATCGGCATGACGTAGGAGAGGTCGATGCCCTCCTCGCGGCACTCGGCCCGCACCGCCTCGGTGAAGCCGACGACGAAGTGCTTGGTGCCCGAGTAAGTCGCTATCCCCGGCACGCCGGCTTTGCCGGCTGAAGAGGCGAGGTTGACTATGTGGCCGCCGCGGCGCGGCCGCATCCGCTCCAGCGCCAGTTGGGTGCCGGCGACGACGCCGTAGACGTTGATGTCGAGCTGACGGCGGATCGAGTCGTCGCTCTCCTCGGCGAAGCGGGTGACGGGCATGATCCCGGCGTTGTTGACCAACACGTCGAGCGGGCCCAGTTGCCGCTCGGCCTCGTCGAGGAAGGCGGCGAAGGATTCGCGGTCGGTCACGTCGAGCCGCACGGCGATCGTGCCGCCGCCCAGCTCCGCCGCCGTGCGCTCGGCCAGATCCAAGTCGAGGTCGCCGAGGGCGACGCGACAGCCCTTCCGAACCAGGGCTTCGGCCGTCGAGCGGCCGATCCCCCGGGCGCCGCCGGTGATAGCGACCACTTTGCCGCTGAGTGAGCGCCGCTCTTTAGCCATCGTGCCCTCCTCCTCTTCCCGTCCGGCCTCGTTCTCTACGCGGCCGGCTTGTAGACGGTGACCACGGCGGCGCCGCCGAGGCCGATGTTGTGCTGGAGCCCCACCTTCGCGCCGTCCACCTGTCGCTTCTCCGCTTCGCCGCGCAGCTGCCAGGTCAGTTCGGAGCACTGCGCCAGCCCGGTCGCGCCGAGCGGGTGGCCCTTGGAGATCAGCCCGCCCGAAGGGTTGACGACGACCTTGCCGCCGTAGGTGGTCGCTTCTTCCTCGACCAGCTTGTGCCCCTCCCCCTCGGCCGCGAAGCCGAGCGCTTCGTAGGTGATGAGCTCGTTGGCGCTGAAGCAGTCGTGCAGCTCGCAGACGTCGACTTCCTCGGCGGCGACACCGGCCTCCGCGTAGGCCTCGTCGGCGGCCTGCTTCGACATGTCGGAGCCGACGATCTTCATGCAGTCGGTGTCCTCGGCGAAGGTCGAGGAGAGATCGGTGACCATCGACTGTCCGGCGATCTCGACTGCCTGCTCCCAGAGCCCATGCTCCTCGACGTAGCGCTCCGAGGCGACGATCGCGCAGGCCGAGCCGTCGGAGGTCGGCGAGCACTGCAGCTTGGTCAGCGGGTCGTGGATCATCTTCGCCGCCTTGATGTCCTCGAGGCTGTACTCGTCCTGGAACTGGGCGTAGGGGTTGTTGACCGAGTGCTTGTGGTTCTTCCAGCCGATCCAGGCGTAGTGGTCGGGCTGCGAGCCGTACTTCTCCATGTGGTCGCGACCGGCGTTGCCGAACATCTGCGGCGCTGGCGGCGACTGCTCGGGGTCGCGCAGCTCGAACATCCGCATGGCGTGCTTGTCGAGCGCGTTGGTGCGGTCGGTGTACTTGACCCCCAGCGAGCCCTTCTCCATTTTCTCGAAGCCGAGCGCGAGTGCGCACTCGGCCAGGCCGCCCTTGACCGCCTGCCGCGCCAGGAAGAGCGCCGAGGAGCCGGTCGAGCAGTTGTTATTGACGTTGACGACCGGGATCCCGGTCAGGCCGAGCTGGTAGAGCGCCCGCTGGCCGTAGGTCGAGTCGCCGTAGCAGTAGCCGGCGTAGGCCTGCTCGACGTCGTCATACGAAATGCCGGCGTCGTCGAGCGCCTTCTCCCCCGCCTCCTTGGCCCAGTCGGGGTAGTCGCCCTCCTTGGTCCCGGGCTTCTCGAACTTGGTCATCCCGACCCCGATCACGAACGTGCGGTTGCTCAACTGTCGCTCCTGTCTCTCCCCCGCCCCGCGTTGATGCGCTGACGGCGTTTGGCTGGCTGGCCAGGAATGTAGCGCGCCGGGGCCGGGTTGGTGGCTGCAGGTACCCTGGAGGGGCAGTGTTCCTCGCCGAGATCAGCAGCGACCCCGCCGCCGGCGTGGGCATCTTCGCGGCGCTCGCCGCCGGCGTCGTCTCCTTCCTCTCCCCCTGTGTGCTGCCCCTCGTGCCGGGCTACCTGTCGGCGGTCAGCGGCGTCTCGCCCGATCGGCTGGAGCGGGCTGGATGGCGTCCCGTCCTCCTGCCCAGCCTGCTCTTCGTGGCGAGCTTCTCGGCGATCTTCGTCGCGCTCGGGTTGACGGCGACCGGGCTCGGCTCGACCCTGCGCGACCACGAGGAGCTGCTCAGCAAGCTCGCCGCCGCCCTGATGATCGCGATGGGCATCCTCTTCGTCGCCTCGCTCTTCGTCGCGCGGCTCAACCGCGAGTGGCACGTCGAGGCGCTGATGGATCGCGCCGGCAAGGGCGGCCCGCTGATCGCCGGCGCGGCCTTCGCTATCGCCTGGACGCCCTGTATAGGCCCGACCCTCGGCGCGATCCTCTCGGCCGCGGCGCTCGCCGACTCGGCGGGGCGCGGCGCCTTCCTCCTCGCGGTCTACTCGGCCGGGCTGGCGATCCCCTTCCTGCTCTCGGCGGTCGCCTTCTCGCGGATGACCACCGCCTTCGCGGCGGTCAAGCGCCACTACGGGGCCATCGTCGCGGCCGGCGGCCTGATCCTGATCGCGATGGGCGTCCTGATCTGGACCGACGAGCTGACCCGCCTCAACGCCGAGGCGCAGCGCTTGATGACGGAACTGGGCGTCGACTTCTACAACGAGGTCTGAGGTCTAGGGCGACGCGTGCTCCGTTAGGCCGTATATAGGCGCAAAACGGAGCAAGCGTCAGTTCTGGACCGGCGCGACGGTCTCCAGCTCGCGCCCGACCGCCTCGACCTCCTCCAACCCCTCCCCGTCCGATTCGTTCGAGCAGACGATGCGGAAGCGGCCGGTTCCGATCTCGGCATCGGGCACCACCGGCAGCCCCCGAATTTCCTCCCAGCCCAGCCGCTCGACCTCGAACGGGTTCATCCGCACCTCGGCCGCCGGGAACGGGCAGTTGCGGTTGTGCTGGTCGATCGCCTTGGAGATCGCCTCGAGGTTCTTGGCCTCCGGGGAGGGCATGGTGGGAACTCTAGAACGGGATGAGCGAAAACTTGCCGTCGACGAGGAAGATCTCCTCTTCCGCCAGCAGCTCGGCCAAGGCCCGCTTCATCTCATCCTGCGAAACCAAGACCCGGTCGGCAAGCCCGCTTTCCTCGATTGGGTCGAGTCTCCTCACCTGCTCGTAGACGTGTTTCTTGACGTTTGGCGGGACCTTTTGCCTATCGTCCGGCTGTCGTATGCGACGAGCCAGGGAGCGGACCTCGTCCCGTAGCTCCCCCACCGCCCCCAACAGGTCGCCGGTCTTCCTCACCTCCGGTTGCTCGCTCTCCCTGAGGAGCCACACGTCCATTGCGGCGGAGATGGGATTCTGCGCTGCAAGCCAATCGTTCTCCTCGATGGTCTGCACCTTCCGGCGAAGCTCCTCCTGTGCCTCCTCCAGCGCATCGGGATCGTCGAGGGCGTACTGAACGGCGCGCATGTTCGCCACGTCGAACGGGATCTCTTGACCCTTCGTGATCAAGTGGACGATTGGCTTGCGAGCGGCGTGTCGGACCGCTACCTCGTAGAAGACGTTCGGATTCAAATCAGTCAGGTCAGCAACCACGAGGTCGTCATCGAGAAGGTGCTCGATGATTTGATTGGTGATGAGCCCTTCGTCGTCGATTTCATCCGCCCTGACGACGGCGAAGCTGGAGCCTAAGACCTTCTGAACGAGGTGCCGCAGCACCTGTTTGTAGCGCCTCTGCTCCTCCGCCGTGGAGCCAAAGGCTGAGACTACGAAACAGCGTTTTTTAGCTGCTCCCGATGCGGATCCGTCGTCGCCGCTACTCATGGACGGCAGTCTAGTAACCGGTCAGGTATGGACCATTTACTTTGGTGAGTCCTCGTCGTACGCCCTGCCTGGCGCTCCGCCGAGCGCCAACAGCCTCAGGCCGTCGGGCCCCGGCGGCACCTTGCGCCTCACCTCAGGCGCGACGCGCACGACGTGGTCGGCGTCGAGCGCGTATCGCTCGCCATCGGCTTCGACCGTGCCGGAGCCGCGCAGGGCGATGGTAGACCTCCTCCTGGCCGAGCTGCTCGGGGCGCTTGGCGAACATCTGGCCGCCGATGCCGTCCGGCGAATGGTCGTGCTCGGGATAGTCCTCGGCGCCCGGCGCCAGGTCGATGATCGAGATGCCGAACGAGCTGACGCCAAGGCCCGCCGCCGCTTTGTGGAACTTGATCCCCTCGAAGAAGCCGTCGATCGCCTCGAGGTCGTCGATCTTGACGTGGGTCAAGTCGCTCATCAGGCGGAGTTCTACCCGTCCCTCCCCCGTCCTACCATCGAACGGTGGCCGCCCGGCGCACAGTCGCCCACCTCGACATGGACGCTTTCTACGCGTCGGTCGAGCTGCGGCGGCGCCCCGAGCTGAAGGGCAAGCCGGTGGTCGTCTGCGGCTCGGGGCCGCGGGCGGTCGTGACGACGGCGAGCTATGAGGCGCGCAGGCAGGCCGGCATCCACTCGGCGATGCCGGCGGCGATCGCGCGGCGGCGGCTGCCCGACGCCGTCTACATCCAGCCCGACTTCGCCGCCTACCGCGAGGCGTCGCGCGAGGTGATGGCGATCCTGCGCCGCAACGCGGAGACGGTCGAGGTGGTCGGCCTCGACGAGGCCTACGTCGACCTGACCGGCCTCTTCTCGCCGAAGGCGACGATGCGGCGCATCGCAACCCAGATCGGCGAGGAGACCGGCCTCGGCTGCTCGATCGGCATCTCCGAGAATCGGCTGCTGGCCAAGATCACGAGCGAGCTCGGCAAGCCGGGCGGCCTCGTGGTGCTCAGTCGCGGGGAGGCCCTGGAGCGCTTCGCGGACGACTCGCCCGGGCTGATCCCGGGGATCGGCCCCAAGACCGTCGCCCGCCTCGGGCAGATGGGGATCGCGACGCTCGCCGAGCTGCGCGACCGCGATCCGGCGACCCTGGAGGAGGCATTCGGGCCGCGCACCGGGCGCTGGCTGCACGCCCGGGCCCACTTCGAGGACGAGACGCCGATCGCGCCGGTCCGCGAGACCAAGTCGCAATCGACCGAGACGACCTTCGACGTCGACGTGGCCGACCGCGAGGAGCAGTCGCGCCACATCGGGGCCCTTGCCGATGAGCTCTGCCGCCGCCTCCGCGCCCGCGACCTCGAGGGCCGCACCGTCGGGATCAAGGTGCGGCTCGACGACTGGACCAACGCCACGCGCTCGCACACGCTGGACGCGCCCACCAACGACCCGGCGGTCGTCAAGCCGATCGCCCTGCGACTGCTGCGCGAGTACGACCCGCCCCGCCCCGTGCGGCTGCTCGGCGTGCGCGTCGCCGGCTTCGAGCAGGCGGAGAAGCCGGCGGCGAAGCCACCTGAGGTGGACACCCAGCTTAAGATTGCCCTGTGAGCGACCGCCTGACCGGACTCGACGCGTCATTCCTGCACCTCGAACGCGCCGGGGCGCACATGCACGTCGCCTCGACCATCCTCTTCGAGGGCTCGCCCCCCAGCCACGAGGAGTTCCGCGACCACATCGATTCTCGCCTGCACCTCGTGCCCCGCTTCCGCCAGAAGCTGCGCACCGTGCCCTTCAACCAGGGGCGACCGGTCTGGGTCGACGACCCCTTCCTCAACCTCGACTACCACGTGCGGCGCACGGCCCTGCCGGCGCCCGGCTCCGAGGAGCAGCTCCGCAACCTGGCCTCGCGGATCTTCTCCCAGCAGCTCGACCGCAGCAAGCCGCTCTGGGAGCTGTGGCTGGTCGAGGGCTTCGAAGGCGACCGCTTCGCGATCGTCGGCAAGAGCCACCACGCCCTGGTCGACGGCGTCTCCGGAGTTGACATAACCACCGTCCTCTTCGACCTCGAGGAAGAACCCTCCGATCCGCCGGTGCGGCCGCCCAAGTGGGCGCCCCGGCCCGAGCCGACCGATCTGGAGCTGCTCACCGAGGCGCTGCGCGAGCGCGCCACCAGCCCGCGTGAGATCGTCCGCGGCGTCCGCGCCGCCGCCCGCGCCCCGCAGCGCGTCCTGCGCGGCGTCGCCGACACGAGCAAGATCCTCGAGGCGGCGGTAGCCGCGCCGAGCACGCCCTTCAACGTCGAGATCGGCTCACACCGGCGCCTCGCCTTCGTCCGCGCCGACCTCGATGACTTCAAGCGGGTCAAGAACAAGCACGGCGGCACCGTCAACGACGTGGTTCTCTCCGTCGTCACCGGAGCGCTCGGCAACTACCTGCGCGCCCGCGGGCACGACACCGAGGGGCTCGAGCTGCGGGCGATGGTCCCGGTCAGCATCCGTGCCGAGGAGGAGCGCGGGGCGCTTGGCAACAAGATCACGGCGATGATGGCCCCGCTCCCGGTCTGGTGTGAAGACCCGGTCGAGCGGCTCCACCTGGTCAGCGAGACGATGGGCGACCTGAAGGGCTCCGGCCAGGCGGTGGGCGCCGAAATCCTCACCAAACTGACCGACTTCGCGCCGACGACGATCGCCTCGCAGGCCGCCCGGCTGCAGCCCGCGCAGCGCTTCTTCAACCTCGTCGTCACCAACGTCCCGGGCCCGCAGTTTCCCCTCTACATGCTCGGCCGCAGGATGGAATCGATCTTCCCCATGGTGCCGCTCGCCCGCCGCCAGGCGCTCTGCGTGGGGATCATGTCCTACAACGGGCAGATCGACTTCGGCCTGGTCGGCGACTACGACGCGATGGCCGACCTCGACAGCTTCGCCCTCGATCTCGAGGGCGCGCTTTCCGAAGCGGTCGCCACGGCGCCGGCTCGCCGCCGCCGCAACGGCCGCCAGAAGGCGCGCGCCAGCGCCGGCAACGGCGCCGTTCCCGCCCGCTAGTGCCCTGATGCGGATCGCGCTGGCGCAGATCGACCCGACGGTCGGCGACGTCGAGGGCAACGCGGCGAAGGTCGGCGAGTGGATCGAGCGCGCCGCCGCCGCCGGCGCCGAGCTGGCGATCTTCCCCGAGCTGTGCATTCCCGGCTATCCCGCCGAGGACCTCTACCTGAAGCGCCACTTCGTCGAGGCCAACGTGCGCGCGGTGGAGCGGCTGGCCGCCGGGGTCTGGGACGTGGTCGCCCTGGTCGGCTTCGCCGAGCCGGTCGCCGGCGGCGGCGATCATCGCCGCGCCCACAACTCGGTGGCGGTCCTCTCGCGGGGCGAGATACGTGCCGTCTACCGCAAGAACCGGCTGCCCAACTACTCCGTCTTCGACGAGCAGCGCTACTTCGTGCCGGGAGAAGAGCCGGCGGTAGTCGAGATTGGCGGAAGCAAGGTGGGGCTGACGGTCTGCGAGGACGTCTGGGCCGAGGGGCCGCCGGCCTCGATCGAGGTGGCCGAAGGCGCCTCGCTGATCGCCAACCCGTCCGGCTCGCCCTACCACCGCGGCAAGGGCAGCGAGCGCGAGGCGATGTTCGCCGAGCGCGCCCGCGCCTACGGCGCCCACCTCGCCTTCTGCAACCTGGTCGGCGGCCAGGACGAACGGGTCTTCGACGGGCAGAGCTTCGTCGTCGGCCCGGCGGGCGAGGTGATCGCCCGCGCGGCGCAGTTCGAGGAGGAGCTGCTGGTCTGCGAGGTCCCCTCCCCGGGGCCCGGTCCGCTCGCCGAGCCGCTCGGTGACGTCGCCGAGGTCTACGCGGCGCTGACCCTGGGACTGCGCGACTACGTGCGCAAGAACGGCTTCCGGCATGTCGGCCTCGCCCTCTCGGGCGGCATCGACTCGGCGCTGGTCGCGCTGCTGGCCGCGGACGCGCTGGGAGCGGAGAACGTCAGCTGCGTCGTCATGCCCTCCCCCTACTCGAGCGATGCGACCCAGGGCGACGCTCGCGCGATCGCGCGCAACCTGGGGGCCGAGCTGATCGAGATCCCGATCGATGCCGCGATGGCCGCCTACGACACCTCGCTTGCCGGCGCCTTCGCGGCGGGCGACGGCCAGGGGCCCGAGCCGCTGCCGCGCGATCCGGCGAGGCCGTCGGAGCCCGACCTGGCCGCGGAGAACATCCAGGCCAGGATCCGCGGCAACCTGATGATGGCTCTCTCCAACAAGCACGGCTGGCTGGTGCTGACGACCGGCAACAAGAGCGAGATGTCGGTCGGCTACGCGACGCTCTACGGCGACATGGCGGGCGGCTTCGCCGCGATCAAGGACGTGCCGAAGACGCTGGTCTACGCGCTGGTGCGGTACCGAAACGAGGCGGCGGGCAGGGAGCTCGTTCCCGTCTCGGCGATCGAGCGGCCGCCGTCGGCTGAGCTGCGCCCTGACCAGCTCGACTCCGACTCGCTCCCCCCCTACGACCTGCTCGACCGGGTGCTGGAGGCCTACGTCGAGCGCGACCAGGGGCGCGAGGAGATGATCGCGGCAGGGCTGCCGGCGGACGTCGTCGACCGTGTCGTGCGCATGGTCGATCGCTCCGAGTACAAGCGCCGCCAGGCGGCTCCAGGCATCCGCATCACCCCGAGGGCATTCGGGCGGGACCGCAGGCTGCCGATCACGAACCGCTTCGGCGGTTAGGCCGTCACCACCCCGGCGCCTGACGGCGTCCTCGGTCGCTCGCGTGCAGAGCACGCCACGCTCCCTGCGTCCTGGTCAGGCTTGGTCTGGCAACGGCCTAACAGCGATGGTCATTTGCGCTAAAGCGCAAAGTCGTTCGTCAGCGTCCTTCACTTCCGCGTCCCAGACCCAGGTGGTGCGTCCGCGGTGGCGGGCCCGAGCCAGGACTTCGGCGTGACCCTCGGTGATCGGCCGCATGAAGGAGACCGAGATCGACTGTCCCATCGCCGCCATGCCGTCGCCGAGCACGGCGAGGGCCGTGGCGCGCGAGCAGACGCTCTCGACGAGGCTCGACATCGCCCCGCCGTGCATCAGGCCGGCTGGCTGGCGCAGCTCGTCGCGCACCGGGATCCGGGCGCGGGCGTCGGCGGGGTCGTCGCTCAGCCACTCGGTGCCGAGCAACGCGTCGTAGTGCGACTTCAGCCCGCGTGGATCGTCGGCCATCGCGCGCACCCTACCGGCGCCTGGGCGTCGCATAGGGTTAGCGGCCGTGCCGCTCAGCGACGACCAGAGGAAGCTGCTGAAGCTCCTCGCCAACCAGGACGAGGCCTACGAGGCGATCGCCGCCGCGACGGGGGCTAGCGTCGGCGATCTCAAGGCGAAAGCGCGTGAGGCGCTCGCGGCGTTGGACGAGGAGGCGCGCGAAGCGGGGCGGCAGGACCGGAGCGTGCGGGACGAGGGCGGTCGGCCCGCGGGTCCTGTCGCCGCAGGGGACCCACCTCCCCTTCCGGTAGCTAAAGCTTCCTCAGGGGAGGTCCCCCCTTCGGCGCCACCCGCGGGAGATGCCGCCCGTCGACCGGGGAGCCGGCCCCGCACGCGGTCGCAGGCCCGGAGCTCGGTGAGCCTGCCGGGGAACAGGCGCCTTGCGGAATTGATCGGTGGGGCTGTCGTCGTCTTGCTCTTGATCCTGTTCGCGACCGGCGCCATAGACATCGGCGGGGACGACTCCGACGATGGCGGTGACGGCGGCAATACGCCGGCGTTCGGCGGGGAGCTGCCGGCCGCGGTCGCGAAACGGGCGACGCAGGCGATCCTGCGGCCTGTCGGCGACGGCGACGCCAGCGGGCGGGCGCTCTTCGGCCGCCTCGAGAAACAAGTCGCCTTGGTGCTCGCCGCCAAAGGCCTCGAGCCGACGACGGCCGGCCAGTCGTACGCGGTGTCGCTGGTCAACGCGGAGGGCGAGCGAATTCCGATCGCCGCGACGCGGGTCGGCAGCAACGGGGCGATCGCGACGCAGATCGAAGTGCCGCCAACCGTGCTCGGCGCGCTGGCGAGCGGCTACGACGAGATGGAGATATCGCTGGTCGTCAACGAGGAGCTGGAAGCGGCGCTCAAACAGGCGCGCGGCGAGGAGAGCGCCCCGGACTTCGGCGGCGAGCCGGTGCTGCGGGGCGAGGTGACCGGGCCGGTGGTGGTCGGGGCGCCGGGCGCCGGCGGCTAGCCGACCAACTTGCCGGGGTTCATCACGCCGGCCGGGTCGAGCGCCTCCTTGGCGGCGTGCAGCAGCTCGAGGCCGGCCCTGCCGACCTCCGCCTCCATGTAGGGGGCGTGGTCGCGGCCGACCGCATGGTGGTGGGTGATCGTCCCCCCCGCCGCGACGATCGCCTCCGAGGCGGCGCGCTTGACGGCCGCCCACTGCTCGAGCTCGGCACCGTGGCGGGCCGCCGCGATGAACGTGAAGTAGAGAGAGGCGCCGTCGGCGTAGGCATGCGAGAGGTGGCACATGACCAGGCCAGGCGTGCCCTGGGCCGAGAGCGAGCCGCGGATCGCCGCCCCCACGCCGGCGCGCAGCTCCTCCAGCCGGCTCCAGGTGTGCGAAGTCTCCAGCGTCTCGACCATCGCGCCCCTGTCCATCAGCGTGTCGCGCAGGTACGGGCCATGGAAGCGGCCGTGCTCCCACGAGCGGCCCGCCGCCTGGCCGAGGTAGGCGGCGCCGCCGCGCCGCAGCTCGCGAACCGCAAGGGCTCGCTGGCGCGCCACCGACTCCTCGTCGCCCTCATAGCCGACGACGAGCAGCGCCCCCTCGCCGCGGCGGCGCAGGCGCAGGTAGCGGTGAAAGAGCGCCCCGGTCGCGCCGCGGGGGCCCGAGAGCGCCAGCGAGGCGCGCGTCTCCTCCTCGTCTGAGACGCGGATGACGGTCGGCAGGCCCGGTCCCTGGGCCAGCGAGCGGACGATCGCCGCGCCGGCGGCGAAGCTCTCGGCGATCCAGCCCTCGTAGCGGCGCACCGCCGGGGCCGGGCGAACCCGCACGGTGACCTCCGGGATGACGCCCAGCGCTCCCTCCGAGCCGACGACCAGCTCCCGCAGCGACGGCCCGGCGGCGGTGTGCGGCGTCTCGAGCGTCCGCAGCTCGCCGGCCGGGGCGATGAGCCGGACGGCCGTGACCAGGTCGTCGAAGCGCCCGTAGCCGCTCGACGCCTGCCCGGCGGAGCGGGTCGCGGCGAAGCCGCCGATCGTCGCCTGCTCGAAGGACTGCGGGAAGTGGCCGAGCGTCAGCCCGTGCCGAGCGAGCGCGGCCTCGGCTTCGGGCCCGCGCAGGCCGGCGCCCAACCGCGCCGTGAGGGAGCGGCTGTCGACCTCGACCTCGCGCAGCCGCGCCAGGTCGAGGCTGACCAGGCGCGCATGGGGACCGCGCAGCGGCTCAATGCCCCCGACCACGCTGGTGCCACCGCCGAAGGGGACGACAGCGACGCCCTCCTTCGCGCAGGCCTCCAGCGCGCGACGGACCGCCTCGGCGTCGCTCGGCAGCAGCACCGCGTCTGGCGCCACCTCGAGGCGCCCACCGCGCAATCGGATCAGGTCCGAGTAGCCGCTTCCTGCCGCGTGCCGCAGGCGGTCCTCCTCCCCCGTGAAGGCGGCCTGCTCGCCGACCGCCTCGATCAGCGCGCTGGGCAGCGGCTGCGGCGCCGGCAGCTTGACCTCGTCGATCGCCGCGGCACGGCGCGAGGGCGTCAGCTCGCCGACGAGCTCGCGCAGCGCCGCTTGCGCCTCCTCGCCCAGCTCGGGCTGGATCGCCGGGTCCCCCCACCCCCACCACGTCGTGTCGCGGCGCGGGGCGGTCCTGGCGCCTTATGCCCGCATACCGGGCAGAACACGCCACGCCGCGTCAATTTCGGCCCCCGAGAGCCGTCTCGATCCCGTCCAGCGCCTCGTCGAGGATCTTGCCCTGCGCGCCGCGCATCATCGGCGAGCCGAGCCGCGAGAGGCCGCGCAGTTTCTGCGCCGAGGTCAGCGTGACCTTGGTCCCGTCACCGTCCGGCCGCAGCCCGATCTCCAGCCGCGACTCCGCGAGGTGCCGCTGAAACGGCGTCCCCTCGAGCTGCTGCTCCCAGACGTAGCGCTCCGGCTCGGCCGCCGAGACGCAGCGGTAGTCGGCGCGGACGCCCCGCCCCTCGGCGGTCGAGAGGACCTTCGTCCACTGGCTGCGCCGCTCGCCGGGCTTGCGGTCGACGCTCTCGACCCGCGTCGTCCGCGGCCACCAGCGCGGCAGGCTGTAGGGATCGGAGATCAGCTTCCAGGCCTCCGAGGGAGAGGTGGAGATCGTCCGACGGCGAGTTATCCGGGGCATCGAGGGGCCTGGAGGCCGCGAAGGCTCGAAAAGCCTCAGTCGCCCGCGAGGCGGCGCAGGTCCCGCACCAGGAGCAGGTGCTTGAGGTGGCTGACGGTGGCGGCGAGGCTCTCGAGGCTCTCGAGCGCCTCCTTGCGGCGCTCGGGGTTGCGGGAGCGCAGCGAGGGGCCGAGCAGCGCTTCCAGCAGGTTCGCCTCGCGGTCCGCCGAGGAGCGGAAGACGCGCAGGTTGCGGGCACCGACGCCGACCCGCGAGAGCTCGTTGGCGGCCCGCACGATCTCGCGGTCGGTCTCGTCGTAGACCGTCTTGCCATCGCGCTTCTCGGGCTGCACGATCCCGTAGTTCTCGAGCTCTGAGATCAGCTCGGCCCGCGCGCCCGTCTCCTCGATCAGCTCGTCGAGGCCGAGGTAGGCGTTGGAAGTGTTGACGAGGATCGCGCGCCGCACCGCGCCGCCGCTCGGCCGACGGTCTCCCCCGCCGCCGAAGTCGAGGTCTCCCCCTGCCGCCAGCTCCTGGCGGATCACCCGCAGGGGCAGGAACTCGTCGCGCTGCAGGCGCAGGATCGTCCGCAGCCGCTCGACGTCGGACTGGCTGTAGAGGCGGTAGCCGCCCGGCGTCCGCCGTGGGCTGAGCAGCTTCTGGTCCTCGAGGTACCGGATCTTCGAGATCGAGATGTCGTCGAACTCGCCCTGCAGGATCTTGCAGACGGCGCCGATCGTCAGCGCCTTGCGTGGGCGCGAGTCGCGTGGCCTGTGCTGCTGCTCTGAGACCCCCATCCTCACTTCTCCAGGTAGCTGAGCTTGTACTTGCCGATCTGGATCTCGTCGCCGTCGGCGAGCAGGTGCGACTCGATCCGGCGCCGGTTGACGTAGGTGCCGTTGAGCGAGCCGAGGTCGTCGATGTAGAGGCCGTCGCGCCGCCGCACGAGCAGCGCGTGGTTACGGGACACGGTCACGTCGTCGAGGAAGACGCCCGCGTCGGGGCTGCGGCCGATGCTGACCCGGTCGTCGGAGACGGTGAAGCTCTCGCCGGCCCGACCGCCGCCGGCGCGGATCACCAGCGCCGCCCCGGAGCGCTCGACGGCCTCGTCGATGTTGATCGGCTGGATCTCGCCGGTGTCGTCGACCCTGTAGGTCATCGTCGTCGGTTCGTCGCCCTTCTCGGAGGGGCCGCCGAGGTAGGCGCCGCACTTCTGGCAGTAGTTCGCCCCCTCGGGGTTGACGAATCCGCACTCGGGGCAATGGGCCGCCATCGGTCGCCTCAGGCTGCCGGCTTGTCCTCGGGTGGCTGCGTCTTGCCAGCCAGGATGTCGGTCAGCTGCGCCACGTCGTCGCCGGAGATCAGCGAGTCGCCGCTTTCGTGCTTCTGTCGCAGCCGGTTGACCAGCTCGGCGCGCAGGATGTCGATTTTGCCGTGCAGGACGCGCCGGCGATAGGAGATCTCGTCCTCTTCCTCGGTGAGCTTGTCGATCAGCTCTTTCAGCTCTTCGTCGCTGAGGGAACCGAGATCCGGAAAGGTGTCCTCCATCTCACTCCTCGATAAGGGAGGCCCTCGCCTCCGTTGGCCGCTGCGCCGAGTATAGGTCGCTCCGGCGAAGCTTCAACCGCAGGTTGAAGGTTATGGAGCTTGAGAGGAGTCTTGCGCGGCACCCTCGCGCACCGCCGCCCGTCCCGCCCGGACGTAGAGGACGGTCGCCCAGACAGCCATCGCCAGGCCCCAGATCAGCAAGGCGTCGGCCACCCACGTCTCGACGAGCAGCGCCAGGAAGATGCCGCCCATGATCGGGAAGACCGAGATCCGCCCCGGCCAGTTGACCGCGATCCGGGCGCCGTGCCGGAGCCCGTACTGGGCGATCGCCAGCATCGCGACCTCGCGGAGGGCGAGCGCGGCGAGCGCCCAGCGGGGCAGCAGCGCGAAGTGCCAGCAGACGACGGCGCCGCAGAGGATCGTGAGGCGGTCGATCAGGGGGTCGAGCAGGGCCCCCAGACGGCTGTACTGGCCGGTGAGGCGGGCGAGCAGGCCGTCCAGGTAGTCGCCGGCCGAGATCAGCCAGTAGATCATGGCGATGAGGACGCCCTGGCCGTCGTCGGAGCCGAAGGCCAGGAGGAGGAAGATGGGCAGACCGGCGAGTCGCAGATAGCCGACCAGGTTGGGCAGCGTCCAGGGGTTGAGCGGTTGGTCCTCGCCAGTTTGCGAGGGCGGTGGCGCGCTGCGGTCGAGACCGAGCAGGCGTCGGACCCTCCCACGCCCGAACGGCGCGGCGTCAGCCATCGGGCGAGGCGAGGAGCTCGAGTGCCCGCTCCGCGGCTTCCTCGACCGGCAGCTTCGCCTCTTCGCCGCCGGCCCGCCGCGTCGCCTCGACGACTCCCTCGGCCAGCCCACGCCGGCCGACGACGACACGCAGCGGGCAGCCGAGCAGCTCGGCGTCGGTCAGCTTCTCGCCGGGGCCGGCGTCGCGGTCGTCGTAGAGCACCTCGGCGCCGCGCCCGCGCAGCTCCTCGTAGAGCCGGTCGGCCGCCTCGCGCTCGGGCTCGCCGCCCTTCGCGAGCGAGACGAGCTGGAGTTGCCAGGGCGCCAGCGGCGCCGGCCAGACGATGCCCCGCTCATCGGCGCCCTGCTCGATCGCCGCGGCGACGATGCGGGCCGGGCCGATCCCGTAGGAGCCCATCACGATCGGCCGCTCCGCCCCGCCCTCGTCGAGATAGGTCGCGCCGAGCGGCTCCGAGTACCGCGTGCCGAGCTTGAAGATGTTGCCGATCTCGATCGCTGGCTCGATCTCGATCGTGCCGCCCCCCGGGGCGGTGTCGCCGGCCTCTACCGCGCGCACGTCGAGCTCCTCGAACTCGAAGTCGCGGCCCGGCCGGACGCCGCGCAGGTGGGCGTCGGGGCGGTTGGCGCCCGCGACGAAGGAGTCGCCCTGGATCGCCGCGTCCTTGTAGACGGGGACGCTCGCCCCGACCGGGCCGACGAAGCCGACGGGGCCCAGCTCGGCCTCGATCTCCTCGGCGCGGGCGGGCCGGAAGTCGGCGCCGAGCGCGTTGCGCAGCTTGATCTCGTTGAGGCGGTGGTCGCCGCGTCCGAGCACCAGCACCGGCTCGCCGGCGTCCGACACCATCGGGAGCGCCTTGACCAGCGCGCCGGCGGGCACGCCGAGGAGCTCGGACACCGCGGCGAT
>DASQDJ010000157.1:0-5010 GCA_035634215.1 Solirubrobacterales bacterium
GAGCTCGGCGGCGCCCTCGTCGTCGCCGGCTCCCACTACGCGCTGGCGCCAGCGAGGGCCGCGTTGCGCGGTTGACTGAGGCGGCCCCCCGCTCCCGACCGTATGCGAGGATTCGCACGTGGACCGCGGCGCCGGATCTGAACTCCTCTCGATGATGGCCCTGGTCGCCGCGGTCGTCGCCGCGGTGATCCTGGTCTTCTTCGGGCTCGGTTACCTCTTCGGCAGGCTTTTCCTCTAGGGCGGCGAATAGACTGCCCGCCCCTCCCGGGCCCCCACCACCAGCCATGGCACTAGCGATCTTCGGCATCAGCAACGACGGCCTCAACCTGGTCGTCAACCTCCTCGTCCTCATGCTGGTCGTGGTCTGGCTGGCGCTGATCGTCTACACCTACCTCGACGCCAAGCGGCGCATCTCGGACTCCTTCCTGGTCGGCTGCGCGACGCTCGCCTCCTTCATCCCGTACCTGGGCACCGCCGTCTACGCGATCGTGCGGCCGCCCGAGTTCCTCGAGGACGCCCATGAGCGCGAGCTGGAGATCAAGGCCGCCGAGCTGCGGGTGCGCCAGCTCGAAGAGCTGACCTGCCAGGGTTGCGGCTACCCGATCGAGAAGTCCTACCTGCGCTGCCCGCGGTGCGAGCGGCACCTGAAGGACCCCTGCCCCAGCTGTGGCAAGCCGGTCGACTCGCGTTGGGCGCTCTGTCCGCATTGCGAGGCGCCGCTGCGCGGCGGCAGCGAGGGCTCGCGGCGTCGCCGCCCGCCTTCCGCCCGCCGAAAATCGGCCGACCCGCGCTCCGAGCGCGCCGTAGCGGAAGAGCCGACCGAGACCGCGAAACCGAAACGACCGCAAAGGAGCGCCAGCCGTGAGCCGGACCCTGATCCTCGTCAAGCCTGACGCCTTCGAGCGCGCCCTGACCGGCGAGGTGCTCGCCCGCTTCGAGCGCAAGGGGCTGCGGATCGCCGCGCTCAAGTCGATGCGCGCCAGCGAGGAGATCGCCAACGAGCATTACGCCGAGCACACCGAGAAGCCGTTCTTCGGCGAGCTGGTCGAGTTCATCACCGGCGGCACGCTGGTCGCGGCGGTCCTTGAGGGGACCGAAGCGGTCGCCGCCGCGCGCCAGGTGATCGGCGCCACCAACCCGGTCGAGGCGGCGCCCGGCTCGATCCGCGGCGACTACGCGCTCGAGGTCACCTTCAACATGGTCCACGGCTCAGACTCCGACGAGTCCGCCGAGCGCGAGATCGGGATCTGGTTCCCCGAGCTGTCCTGAAGGTCACGCTCGCATCCGGGTCCCCGCAGCGGCGGGAGATCCTCGCCAAGCTGGGGCTGGAGCTCGAGGTCGTCGTGCCCGGTGTCGACGAGTTGAGCGGGGGGGATCCTGAGCTCGAGGTAGTTGAGAACGCCAGGCGCAAGGCGCGGGCGGTGGAGCGCCACGGCACGGTGATCGCCTGCGACACGGACGTCGTGCTCGACGGCAAGGCGCTCGGCAAGCCCGCCGACGAGCGAGAGGCGCGCGATTACCTCGACCGCATGTCGGGCCGCGCCCACACTGTGATGAGCGGGCTCGTCGTCGTGGCCGACGGCAAGGAGCGGGCCGGCCTCGAGAAGAGCACGGTGGTCTTCGAGGATCTGAGCGACGCCGAGAAGGAGCGCTACGTGCGCTTTGGCGAGTGGCGGGGCAGGTCGGGCGGCTACGCGATCCAGACGCTGGGCTCGACTCTGGTGGGGCGAGTCGAAGGAAGCGTCTCGAATGTGGTCGGGCTGCCGGTCGGGCTGCTGCTCGAGCTGGCGCCGGAGCTGTTCGAGTCGAACTGACCCAGGCTAGGGATGCGATGGCGCCGCGCGCGGGCGGCTGGACGAATTGCGTAGGAGCAAGGGGCGTGGACGCCAGATAGGGTCATGGCCTCGTGGGGAGGCACGATCTCAATCCGCTCCGACGGGGGGCAGGGCGTCGGCGCGTGTCGCGCTTCCTCTTCGCCTTGCTGCTCGCGACCGCGTCCCTCGCCCCCGCGGCGGTGGCGGCGCCCTCTCATCTGTTCGACGTCCCGTCGGTCGCCGAACCGGGCAGCGCGGGCGGACAGCTCGACGGTCCGCGCGGGCTGGCCGTCGATCCGGCCAACGGCCACCTCTACGTCGCCGACTTCAACAACGCGCGAATCAGCGAGTTCACCCGGACGGGCAAATTCGTCAAGGCGTGGGGCCACGGCGTCGTCGCCTCGGGTCCCGGCAACGATCCGCGGAACGAGATCCAGGAAGTCGCGGTCGACGCGACCGGCGGCAGCTTCGCGCTGGACTACGCGCTCGACTTCGGTGAGGCCACGGGTTCGATCTCTCACGACGCGACGGCGACGACCGTGCGGTCGGCCTTCGAGGAGCACCTGAGCATCGAGCCCGGCGACGTCGCCGTCACCGGGCCGGCAGGCGGACCGTGGGCGGTGGAGTTCGTGGGGCGCTGGGCTGACGTCGACATCCCGTCGCCGGCGCTCGAGGCGCACTCGCTCAGCGGCGGCGGGGAGACGGCGACGGTGAGGACGGTCCAGGAGGGCGCCAAGCCCGAGGTCTGCGTCGTGGCGCACGGCGACGTCTGCCGCCGCGGGCAGGAGGGCAGCGCGGCCGGGCAGCTCATCGATCCGAGCGCCGTCGCCGTCGACGCCGCCCGTGACGTCTACGTCTTCGAGGGCACGAGCCAGCGAATCTCGAAGTTCGATTCGTCGGGAGAGTTCCTGCTCGCCTTCGGCCGGGACGTCGTCGCCCAAGGTCCCAGCGACTCGGACGCCGAGGAGCGCCAGCGGCTGACCGTCGCCGCGAGCGGCGGCACCTACCGGCTGAGGTTCCCGGATCCCTTCCGCGGTGGACGCGCTCAGGAGACGGCGCTGCTGCCGCACGAGGCCTCGGCTGCCGAAGTCGAGGCGGCGCTCGAGGCGCTGCCGTCGATCGGCGGCATCGGCGGCTCGCTGACGGTGAGCGGCGGCCCCGGCGACGAAAGCGGCTCCTCTCCCTACACGATCGAGTTCGGCGGCACGCTCGCGGGCGATGACGTCCCGAGCCTCGCGGGCGGCGACAACGTCAGCGGCCAGAGCCCGGGCGTCTCGGTGCAAACCCTCGCCGACGGGGGCGGCCCGGAGATCTGCCGACCGGATACGGGAGACGTGTGCAAACACGGCGCCCCCGGGACCGCGAACGGTGAGTTCAAGAGCTCGGCGATCGAAGTCGAACAGGCGGCTGGCTCCCGCTTCGAGACCAACCTCGCGGCGGGCCCCGGCGGGACCGTCTACGTCGGCGACAGAAATCGCATTCAGGAGTTCGAGCCCGACGGCGCCTACAAAGGCCAGCTCCAGCTCCCCGAACCGGGAACGGTCGGCTCGGTCGCCGTCGATCCAACCAGCGGCGACGTCTACTTCGACTACAGCGGCGGCTTGGATCCCGGCGTTTACCGGTTGAACGAGACGACCGGCGAAGTGCTGGACGTGCTCGCGGTCGCCGCGCCCTGGGCGTTGGCCGTGGACCCGGCAGGCAACGTCTTCGTCGTCGACGATCCCGCTGGTGTCGGCGTTGGCAAAGAAGACGAGGTGCTCGAGTTCGGCCCGACTGGAGGGGCGTGCATCGTCTGCCCCGCCGACAACTTCGCGGAACCGCCGCCACGACCGGTCTTCCGGAAAATCAGGCTGACCGGACTGGCGGTGCAGGGCGCCTGCGACCTGGCGACCGACCGGATCTACGTATCCAGCTACCACTTCGGGACGGTCAGCCAGGTGAGCGCGTTCGGGCCCAACCTCGAAGATGCCGCGAAATGTCCGCCGGGGGGCCCGGTGACGAAAGCCAGCGGAACCGAGCCGCCGCCGGCACCGCTGTCGACCCAGGCGGGTCCCGCGGCATCGCCGCCGGCAGCCCAGGCGAAGCCGCGGCGTTGCGGCAAGGGCAAGGCCAAGGCGAAGCCCAAGGCGAGGGGCAAGGCGAAGGCATCCTGCGCCAGGCGCGGCAGAAGCGCCCGCGCGCAGCGAGCACGCTAGCCGCGCGGTTTCGGGCCGCTCTCAGCTCGTCGCGCTCGCTTCCGCTTGCCCGGTCCGTGGCTCGCGTCGGGCAGCCCTTGAGTCGTTTGCGATGATTCGCCCTGCATTTCCCGGCGATCACGGATGGGCATCCTCAGCTACCTCACCCGACTCGGCGGCCGCGACATGGCGGTCGACCTCGGCACCGCGAACACGCTCGTGTACGTGCGCGGCCGCGGCATCGTGCTCTCCGAGCCCTCGGTGGTCGCGATCGACTCGCGCAACGGCCAGGTGCACGCGGTCGGCGCCGAAGCCAAGCGGATGCTCGGCCGCACGCCCGGCACGATCACCGCGATCCGCCCCCTCAAGGACGGGGTCATCGCCGACTTCGACGTCACCGAGCAGATGCTGCGGCACTTCATCAAGCGCGTGCACTCCAACCGCTTCGCCAACCCGCGCGTCGTCGTCTGCGTCCCGTCCGGGGTCACCGGCGTCGAGAAGCGGGCGGTCGAGGAGGCCTGCCTCGCGGCGGGCGCCCGTCAGGCCTACCTGATCGAGGAGCCGATGGCCGCCGCGATCGGCGCCGGCCTGCCGGTCGCCGAGCCGACCGGCTCGCTGATCGTCGACGTCGGCGGCGGCACGACCGAGGTGGCGGTGATCTCGCTCGGCGGGATCGTCGTCTCCCAGTCGATCCGGGTGGGCGGCGACGAGCTCGACGAGGCGATCGTCAACCACTGCAAGCACCACTACAAGCTGGCGATCGGCACCCAGACCGCCGAGGAGGTCAAGCTCGAGGCCGGCTCGGCCTCGCCGCTGCCATCGGCTCCTCGATCAGGTAGGCCTGGCGAGCGCCCGCGCTTAGGCAGGCCTCCTCGACCGCGCGCTTCTCCACGCCGGTCACCCCGGAGGGGACGCAGACCACGACCCGCGGGTGCGCCCAGCGGTTCTGGTGCACCTTCTGGATGAAGTGGCGGAGCATCTCCTCGGTGACGTCGAAGTCCGCGATGACGCCGTCCTTGAGC
>DASQDJ010000158.1:0-1615 GCA_035634215.1 Solirubrobacterales bacterium
CTCGGGCGCCGCGACGATCTCGATGCTCGGGTCGCCGACCGGTGCGACGCCGGAGTCGAGCAGGGCCCGCTCGTACCACTCGGGCAGCGACTCACGGATCGCCTCCTCGAACACGGGCCCGAAGCCGAGCCGCTGGATGACGAGGGACGGCGGCGCCTTGCCCTTGCGGAAGCCGGGCAGGCGCATCTCGCGCGCCAGAGCCCGCGCCGCCCGCTGGACGCCCTTGCCGACCTCCTCGGCGGAGACCTCGGCCTCGACGCGAGCACGCGAGCCGGGCAGCTCTGAAACCGTCGTCTGCACGGCGGCGGACCCTAGAGCAATCCGCTCGCCGACTGTGCGGTTGACCTCGCTATCGGGGGGTCAACCGCACAGTCACCGCCGGCGGGCGTTACGAAAGAGCCCGCGGCGTAACGCAACCGCGAAGTCGATCGCGAAGGCGAGACCGCGCCCCAGCGGACCGGTCACCAGCCACGCTTTGGGCCGGCCGAGGGGGTCGCGTGGCCTATTCATCGCTGGCGTATTCCAGCAGGGAGGAGTCGACGAGCCACTCGACCGGGGCGCGGTCGTCGGTGTAGACCTCGCCGCCGGGCAGGCGAGGCTCGAGCGCCGCCGCGGCTCCGCGCGCGAGCGAGCGCAGCGGGCGCGGCAACGAGCCGGCCGCCGCGGCCAGTCGCGAGCTCGACAGCGGCCCGCGCGCCGCGATCAGCAGCGTGTTGGTCGGCTCGATCGGCCAGCGCATGACCGGCCCGAAGGCCGCCGCCATGGTGCGACCCAGCACCCGCTCCAGCTCCGCCGCCCCCTCCGGATGGCCGACGTTGACGATTACCGCGCCGCCCGGCGTCAGCCGCTCGCGGGCCAGCTCGAAGAACTCGCGCGTCGCCAGGTAGAACGGAATGTAGGGCTGGCGGTAGGCGTCGACCATGATCGCGTCGTAGCTCCCGGCAGAGCGCTCCAGCCAGGGCCGGGCGTCCTCGGCGAAGACGTCCATGCGCGGGTTGCGCAGGTCGAACCAGCGGCGGCCGATCTCGGTCAGCTCGGCGTCGATCTCGACCGCGTCGATCTCCGCGCGCCAGAAGAAGCGGCCGAAGGCCCGCGCCACGGTGCCGGCGGCGTTGCCGAGGATCGCGACGCGCCGCGGCGGCGCGGACCGCGCCGCGAACGGCAGCACGAGGTGGCCGTCCCAGTAGTCGCCGGTGAGGTACTCGCCTCGCCGGTAGAGCGAGTGGACCGCCTGCCCCTCGTTGAGCTCCAGCACGCGGGCGCCGTCGGGCCGTTCGACCACCCGCACGTACTGGTGAGTCGTCTCCGCCTCGTAGAGGACACGCCCCGTGTCGGCAGCCTTGATCGGCGTCGCCGGCATCGCCAGCGCCAGGGCGAGCGCCGCCGGGACGGCGACATAGCGCCAGCCCAGCCCGGCGGCGGCGACCAACGCCAGGGCGAGCGCGAAGAAGAGGAAGGTGCGCTGCGTCCCGACCAGCGGGATCAGGACCAGTGCCGACAGCATCGTGCCGAGCAGCGAGCCGGCGGTCGAGATCGCGTACAGCCTCCCCACCACCTCGCCGGAGCGCGCCAGGTCGGAGACCGCGAGGCGCACCGCCCAGGGCGCCGCGGCGCC
>DASQDJ010000159.1:0-5649 GCA_035634215.1 Solirubrobacterales bacterium
GGTCGCCGCGCGGGCGCCGCGCGAAGCCGAGGCGTAAGCCGGAGCCGCGCCGCGCCGCGGGCCTGCCCGATAGCCTCAGCTCGATGGAACCTTCGGCACCCCCGAAGCGGCCCGGCGGGCGCCGCGACGGCCCACCGGCACGCAACGCCCAGGAGTTCCGCGCCTACGCGCGCGAGCGGCTGATCGAGTCGCGCCTGACGCCCAACGCGATCTCGATTGCCGGCCTCGTCGGCAACGTGGTCGCCGCGGTCCTGGTGACCCAGCGCCTCTTCTTCCTCGCCGGCGTCGCCTTCATCCTCGGCTCGGTGATGGACACGCTCGACGGCCGCTACTCGCGGATGTCGGGCAAGGGGACCCTCTTCGGCGCCTTCCTCGACTCGACCCTGGACCGGATCGAGGAGGGGATCGTGCTGGCGGCCGTCGCCGGCTACTTCGCCGCCAAGGGCGACGACTTCGCCGCCGCGATGTGCGTGATCGCGGTGCTCGGCTCGCTGATGGTCTCCTACACGCGGGCCCGCGCCGAGGCGCTCGGGGTCGAGTGCAAGGTTGGGTTGGCAACCCGCCCGGTCCGGGTAGTGTTGCTGTCCATCGGCTTGGTCTTGGCCAAGGGCGCCGGACTCGTGGACGTTGAGTTGCTGGCCCCGGCGATCTACGCTATCGCGGCTCTGACCACGATCACGGCGGCCCAACGCGTATGGCACGTCAGAAACGAGCTAAGGGGAGATCCCTCAACCGAGGCCCAGGGCCCGCCCTCCGACCTGTAACCAGCCGGCGCCTCAGGTTTGCTTTGCCAGTCAGCCCGACCCCCAAGGAAGGACTTCGAGCTTCATGAGTGAGACCAACGGATTGAGCGGCGCCGACGGCGCCGGCCGCCAGGACGAGAAGGTCCGCGTCGCGATCGTCGGCGTGGGCAACTGCGCCAACTCGTTCATCCAGGGCGTCGAGTACTACAAGGACGCCGATCCGGCCGAGCAGGTCCCGGGCCTCATGCACGTCGACCTCGGCGGCTACCACGTCCGCGACGTCGAGTTCGTCGCCGCCTTCGACATCGACTCCGAGAAGGTCGGCAAGGACCTCTCCGAGGCGATCTGGTCGGGCCAGAACGACACGATCAAGTTCGCCGACGTGCCGAACCTCGGCGTTGAGGTGCAGCGCGGCATGACCCACGACGGGCTCGGCAAGTACCTGAAGCAGAAGATCACCAAAGCGCCGGGCGAAACGGTCGACGTGGTCGGGGTGCTGAAGGAGACGAAGGCGGACGTGCTCGTCTGCTACCTCCCGGTCGGCTCCGAGGAGGCGACCAAGTGGTACGTCGAACAGGCGCTCAAAGCGGGCGTCGGCTTCGTCAACTGCCTGCCGGTCTTCATCGCCCGCGAGGACTACTGGGACAAGCAGTTCCGCGACGCGGGCCTGCCGATCATCGGTGACGACATCAAGTCCCAGGTCGGGGCGACGATCGTCCACCGCCAGCTCGCGCGGCTCTTCCACGACCGCGGCGTGCGGATGGAGCGCACCTCGCAGCTCAACGTCGGCGGCAACATGGACTTCTTCAACATGCTCGAGCGCGAGCGGCTCGACTCGAAGAAGATCTCGAAGACCAACGCGGTCACCTCGATCATGGGCCACGAGCTGCCCGACGATCAGGTCCACGTCGGCCCCTCCGACTACGTGCCATGGCTCACCGACCGCAAGTGGGCGCACATCCGCGTCGAGGGCAAAGCCTTCGGCGACGTGCCGCTCAACGTCGAGCTGAAGCTCGAGGTCTGGGACTCGCCCAACTCGGCCGGCGTCGTGATCGACGCGGTGCGGATCATCAAGCTGGCGCTCAACAACGGCATCGCCGGGCAGCTCGACGGGCCGTCGAGCTACCTGATGAAGTCCCCGCACACGCAGCGGCCCGACGACGAGGCGCGCGAGCTGACCGAGGAGTTCATCGCCGCCCACGCCAAGGGCACGACGCCGTCGGTCGCCAAGCCGACCGCGGCAGAGGCGACGAGCGAGGCTTAGCGGAGCGCTTCGGAGGCGGCCGAGCGAGCCGCCCCGCGGCCGCTGCCTATGCTTGCTCCAGTGTCGGCCGCCCCGCTCTCGATCGCGCAGGTCTCGCCCCAGCGGTGGGGCGCCGAGACGGCGGCTGGTGAGTTCGCCCGGCGCGCCTCCGAGGAGCTGGAGGCGCGCGGCCACCGGGTGCTGCGGGTAGGGCTGGGCGACCCGGTCAAGCGGCTGCTCGGCTCCAACCAGCTCGACGTCGTCCACGTCCACGATCCGTTCGCGCCCAGCGTCGCCTCGGCGGCGCTGCGCCACTCCTTCTCGCTCAACGTCGCGACCTTCCACTCGCAGCGCGAACGCCTCTTCTCGACCCAGGTGGCGCGGCCCCTGGTCGAGATCTTCTTCGGCCGGCTGGACGCGCGCACCGTCTCGACCGAGGCGACGGGGGAGTTGCTGGAGCGCTATTTCCCCGGCTCCTACGAGCTGGTCGAGCCGGCCGGCGAGGGGCGCGACTGGGCCCGCGTCGCGGCGGAGCTGGAGGAGGTCTACCGGCGGCTGCTGGCGCGCCGCCATGACCCTGACGGCGACCCGGAGGTGCGCGAGCGCATCGCGTCGCGGCCGCTGATCGAGGTCGACCTGCACATGCACACCGACCACTCGCCGGACTGCGCGACGCCGGTCGAGGTGCTGCTGGAGACGGCGCGCGACCGCGACCTCGGGGCGATCGCGATCACCGACCACAACGAGGTCTCCGGGGCGCTGGAGGCGCGCCGGATCGCGGCCGAGCTGGGCGACATCAAGGTGATCGTCGCCGAGGAGGTGAAGACGGCCGAGCAGGGCGAGGTGATCGGGCTCTTCCTCGAGGAGAAGATCCCGAAGGGGATGACGATGGCGGAGACGATCGCGGCTATCCGCGAGCAGGGCGGGCTCGTCTACGTGCCCCATCCCTTCGACCGTTTCCACTCCGTGCCCGACTACGAGCACCTGCTCGACATCGTCGAGGAGATCGACATCCTCGAGGTCTTCAACCCACGCGTGGCCCTGACCGCATTCAACGAGGAGGCCGAGCGCTTCGCCCGCAAGTACAGGATCGTGCCGGGGGCTGGCTCCGACAGCCACGTCGCCCAGGGGCTGGGCAGCGTGCGGGTGCGGATCCACGACTTCGACGGGCCGGCCGAGTTCCTCGAGGCGATGCGCGACGCCGACATCACCCGCAAGCACAAGAACCTCGTCTACGTGCAGGCGCTGAAGCTGCTGCAGACGACGGGGCGGCCGAAGGCGCCGAAACGCAGCGTCCCGGACGCCAAGCCGGTGCGCGGCGGCCGGCCGCGGCGGGAGAGGCGGCGAGCCCTTTGACCCCGCCCCCGCCGGCTCGCGGCGGGCGGAATCTCCGGAAGGAGCGGAGGCAAGAGCTGATGCAGGAGGGCGGCGCTGGAGGAGGCGCGCCCGGCTCGTCAAAGAGATCGGCCAGCGTGCCGGCCACCGACGACGAGATCCGCGAGAAGTACCTCGAGCGGGCGATCCGCGAGCTCAACCGCCTCACCCACGAGCTGCAGGACTGCAAGCACTGCCCCCGCGGCAAGCTGATGCCGGTGCTCGGCTCCGGCCATCCCCAGGCCGACGTCTTCATGGTCAAGCACGCCCCGGGCGTGGCGGAGATCGAAGAGGGCGTTGCGTTCTACGGGCGCGCCGGCAACGCGCTGATGAAGAGCTTCAAGCGGCTCGGCATCGACCCGCTCGTCGTCTACGGCACGCTCTGCGTCAAGTGCCCGATCGCCGAGCCGGACCTGGCGGCCGAGGAGTGCGTGCGGCGCCTCGTCGAGGAGATCGCGATCGTCCAGCCGAAGATCCTGGTCGTGATGGGCGAGCCGGCCCTGCGCACCCTCAACGGCCTCGAAGTGCCGCTCTCGCGCACGATCGAGCCGCGCGAGGGCGAGATCCAGGCCTTCAGCCCCACCGTTGACGCCCTCTACACCCCCGACATCGACGAGTCGCTCGACGAGGAGGGCTCCAAGCAGCGCTTCTGGCGCTCCTTCAAGGTGCTCGGCGAGTGGTACGAGGACCTACCGCCCTACTGACCCGCGTTTGCTGAATCGACCACACCCCGCGGGGGTCGATTCAGCAAACGGCGACTAGGACGCCTGCGCTGGCGCCGGGCTCGGCGGGCGAGTGTTGTGCCCGTCGGCCTCCATGATGTGCTCGGCGGTGCTTTTCGGCGAGAGGAAGCGGTCGATCAGGGCGAGGGCGATCGCCGAGGCGACGAAGGCGAGATGGATGATCGTCTGCCACAGCATCGTCTCGGAGTCGACTTTGCCGGCGTCGATGAAGGTTTTGAGCAGGTGGATCGAGGAGATGCCGATGATCGCCATCGCCAGCTTCACCTTGAGCACGTTGGCGTTGACGTGGGAGAGCCACTCGGGCTCGTCGGGATGGCCGCGCATCTGGATCCGCGAGACGAAGGTCTCGTAGCCGCCGATGATCACCATGATCAGCAGGTTGGCGATCATCACCACGTCGACCAGCCCCAGCACGAGCAGCATCACGTCGTTCTCCGTCATCCCGTGGGCGTCCTTCAGCAGGTGCCAGAGCTCGTCCATGAAGCGCCACACGTAGACGCCCTGGGCGACGATCAGCCCGAGGTACAGCGGCGCCTGCAGCCAGCGGCTGACGAAGATCGTCGAGCCGACGTAGCGGGCGAGGGGTCGCTCGGCTGGCAGTCGCTCGTCCATCGGCGCCGCATGCTGTCAGCGGCGGCGGCGGAAGTGCGAGTGGCCTACGGTGCCGCCGCCGCGGCGAGCGCGGTCATCGGCTCTACCTTGGCGCTGGCGAGGCCGCGGACGACGACCGTGTCCAGGGCCGAGTAGGCGGCGAGGGCGGATTGCGCCGCCTCGGCGTCCCGGGCGGCGACGCCGACGGTGCCCTCGGGCTCGCCGAGGCGGGCGAAGTGGTTGCGGTAGCCGTCGTGGAGGTCGCGGTAGAAGGACTCCTCCTTGGCGAGGCGCGCGGCGGCGTCCTCGCCGACGGCGGTGCGGACGTAGCCGAAGACCGGCGGCGTGTCGCGTCCCGCCTCGCGGGCGCCTTCCTCGACCCGCTCGCGGGCGGCGGCCGCGAACTCCGGCGTCATCCAGTTGAAGAAGACGCCGTCGAACTCGGCTCCCGCGAAGGCGCACATCTTCGGTCCCATCGCGGCGAGGACGAGGCGCACGCCGGGCAGGCGCTCGCGCAGCTCCGGCAGTGCCTCGCGCATCCGGGTCAGCGGCTTCTCGGAGAAGCCGGCGCCGACACCCAGCCAGAGCCGCGCCGGGTCCAGGGCGAGCCGCTCGACGTCGGCGGCGATCCGCTCCGGCGGCGTGCGGTCGATCGCGAACACGGCGACGCCGAGGTCGTTCTCCGGCGCCGCGTCGGCGAACTCCGCCAGAGTCTCAAGCCCTTTGGCGCCCGGGAGAAGGTCGAAGCCGGCGCCGCCTCAGCCGGCCGCGAGACGCCGCCGGTCTTCGGCTACGTCCGCACCGCCGTCGGCGAGGACGCCGCCGCGCGCCTCGCCAAGGAGGAGTCCTTCTACCGCGACCTCCACGACGGCTACCGCAACCACTTCGAGCGCCTCGGTGAGCCCGAGGGCACCGTCGGCGTGGCGGAGCCCGGCGAGTTCGCCGTCCGCGACAA
>DASQDJ010000160.1:0-20437 GCA_035634215.1 Solirubrobacterales bacterium
GCACGCAAAGCGAAAGCTAGTAGCTTCCTGCTTCCTTCTAAGTCTTAGCGGCGGTAGCCCATGCCTGAATTCCCTTCTCGTTGTCTGAAGCCCCTGGATCGCGCGGCCCGCGATCCAAAACTCGTGCGTTGCGTGAACAACTTGTAGCACAAGTTCTCCGAAAGTTGTGCATCTGCACGAAAACTTGTGCAGAAATGCAGTAGGACGATGGACTAGTCGTGCGTAGCCCCGCCCTGAGAGCCCCCCTTCGCCGCCCACCCTTCCGGCGTCTGGCGCTCTCCTACGCCGTCAATGAGCTGGGCGACTGGCTCGGGATCGTCGCCCTCTCGGTGCTCGTCTTCGAGCTGACCGAAAGCGCCTTCGCCACCACCGCGCTCTTCCTCGGCACCGGGTTCCTGCCGGCGCTCCTGACGCCGCTGCTCGTCGCGCGGGTCGAGCGGCCACCGCCCCGCTACGTGCTGCCGACGATCTACGCCGGCGAGGCGGCGGCCTTCGGCGCGCTCGCCCTGCTCGCCGACCACTTCTCACTCGCGGCGGTGGTCGCGGTGGCGACGCTCGACGGCACGCTGGCGCTGACGGCCCGGGCCCTGACCCGCGCCGTCGCCGCGGCGATGCTGCAGGAGGAGGGGGAGCTGCGGGCCGGCAACGCGGTTCTCAACATCGCCTTCACCGGCGGCGCCGCCGTCGGGCCGGCCGTCGCGGGCGCGGTCGTCGCCGTGCTCGGCGTGCAGTCGGCGCTCCTCCTCGACGCCGCCTCCTTCTACGTGATCGCGGTGATCCTCTTCACCGGCGGCCCCCTGCCACAAACGCAGCCCGAGCCGGGCCATATGGTGGCGCGGTTGCGGGCCGGCGTCGCCTATATCCGCGGGCATCCGGCTTTGGGGCGCCTCCTCGCGGCGCAGGCCGCGGCCTTCGTCTTCTTCGCCGCCGTGCTGCCGGTGGAGGTGATCTACGCGAAGGAGACGCTGGGGGCCGGCGACACCGGCTACGGGCTGCTGCTCGGCAGCTGGGGGGCCGGCATGGTGAGTGGGAGCATCGTCTTCGCCGCCCTGCGCCGCGCGGCGTTGCCCGTCCTGCTCTTCTTCAGCACCCTCGCGGTGGGCGCCGGCTACCTCGGCATGGCGGCCGCGCCGACCCTCCCGCTGGCGTGCGCCGCCGCGGCGCTGGGGGGGGCCGGCAACGGCGTCCAGTGGGTGGCGCTGGTCAGCGCCGTCCAAGACCTGACGCGGGCCTCGATGCAGGCCCGAGTGATGAGCGTGCTGGAGTCGAGCGGCGCCGCGATGCCGGGGATCGGCTTCGTCATCGGCGGCCTGATCGCCGCCACGGTCGGCACCCGGGCCACCTTCCTAGCCGCAGGGGCGGGAGTGCTGGCGATCGTCGCGATCTTCACCCCGCTGCTCGGAAATGCCTGGAAATCGGCCGAGTCGGAAGCTCGGCGAGAGGAGTCGTCGGCTCGTCCAAGGGACCTTGACGCCGACGACGAAATTATGGTGGAGTTGATTCCACGGGGGTAAGTCGAGCGCGCGCTCTCACTAGGTGTCGCAGGGGCCCCAACCCAGTCTCGATCGGAGGAGGTCGAAGTTGAGGAAGGCAATGGCAATCCTTGCGGGGCTGGGCGCGTCGGCGGCCCTCGCCACCGGCCTGGTCGCCTGCGGAAGCGACAACGGCGGCGGCGGAGGCGGCGGCAAAGGCGGCTCGATCACCGTGGCCCAGGCCGGGCAGCCCGACTTCCTGGACCCGGCGCTCTCCTACACGACGCACGGCTGGGAACCGATGGCGGTGGTCTACACGCCGCTGATCACCTACAAGCGCGAGGACGGCGACGCTGGACGGGAACTGATCCCCGGCCTCGCCGAGGAGCTGCCGGAAGTAAGCAAAGACGGCAAGGTCTACGAGCTGACGTTGCGCAAAGGGCTGCGCTACTCGGACGGCAGCCCGGCCAAGGCGAGCGACTTCGAGCACTCGATCAAGCGGGTGCTCAACCTGGAGTCGGGCGCCGCGCCGTACTACGAAGTGATCGAGGGGGCGAGCGACTACATCGCGGCCGGCGAGGCCGACGGCGACATCTCCGGGATCGAGACCGACGACAGGACCGGCGAGATCACGATCCGCCTGACCGACCCCGACGTCACCTTCAACAACGTTCTCGCCATGAACTTCTCGGCTGTCGTGCCGAGCGACACGCCGTTCGAGAACACGACCAAAGACCCGCCGCCCGGCGTCGGCGCCTACATGTTCACCAAATCTGTGCCGAACCGCGAATTCGTGCTCGAGCGCAACCCCCACTACCGCGAAGACATGGTCCCGGGCGTGCCCGAGGCGAAGATCGACACGGTCGTCACGAAAATCATCCCCAACGTCGCGCAGCAGACGCAGGAAACGATCGACAACAAGATCGACTTCATGCAGGAACCGCCGGCGCCCGACTTCAAGACTGAGATCCTCGAGCGCTTCGGGCCCGAAGGCAGCGAGGAACAGCGCTATGAAGAGTTCCCGACCGCGTCGACCTACTACTTCTTCCTCAACACCCGGGTCGCGCCGTTCGACGACAAGAAAGTGCGCGAAGCGGTCAACATCGGCATCGACCGCGCCGGCCTGGCGCGCCTCTACGCGGGTGAGATGGAGCCCGGCTGCTCCTTCCTGCCGCCCAGCATGCCCGGCTACACCGAGGAGATCGACGTGACCGACTGCCCCTGGGGCGACCCGAGCCAGGAGCCCGACATCGAGCGGGCCCGGCAGCTGGTCCGCGAGGCCGGCGCCGAGGGCGCCAAGGTGACCGTTTGGGGCGACAACGTCGAGACGACGCCGAAAGTAACCCAGGCCTACGCCGACATGCTCAACGAGATCGGCCTCGACGCCGAGCCGAAAATCGTCGACGGAGGCGTCTACTTCCAGACGATCGGCAACCAGAAGACCGAAGCGCAGACCGGCTTCCTCAACTGGTTCGCCGACTTCCCCCACCCGGTCAACTTCTTCTTCCTGGTCGAAGGGGACACGATCCAGCCGACCAACAACCCGAACAGGAGCAACGTCGACGACGAGCGAATCGACTCCGAGGCGGCGAAACTCAAGGAAGAGGCTGACATCGAGGCGGTCACCGACCGTTGGGAGGCCCTCAACGACCACGTCGTCGAAGAGGCCTACATGGTGCCGTTCGGACACCGCAAGCTGACGACGTTCGTCTCGGACCGGATCGACTGGGAGAACTGCACCGTGGTCAGCCCGATCTTCTACAACGACTACTCGCAGTTCTGCCTGAAGGAAGGCGGATAGACGCCGCCGGGGCGGGGCCCTGGCGGACGGCGGCGCGGCGGCTTCGCCGCGACCGCCTCGCGCTCGCCTTCGGCGGCGTCTTCCTGTTCCTTGTCGCCGCCTGCCTGATGGCGCCGCTGTGGGCGAGTGAGGTCGCCCACACCACGCCTGAGGCCAACCACCTGACCGACACGGTCGAGGTGGACGGCCGGCCGACCGAGGTGGTCGACGAACTCGGCAAGCCGATCGGGCCGACCTGGAGCGGTCGCTTCTTCCTCGGTGCCGACAGCAACGGCCGCGACATCATGGTCCGCCTGCTCTACGGCGGCCGCAACTCGCTGCTGATCGGCGTTCTCGCCTCGCTGGGGACGATCGCGCTCGGCCTGCTGGTCGGGCTGCTCGCCGGCTACCACCGGGGTTGGGTCGATGCGGCGCTCAACTGGCTGATGGACGTCATTTGGGCCTTTCCCGTGATCCTGCTGGGGGTGGCGCTCGGCACCGCCTTAGCGATCGGCGGCCTCGAGCTCGGGCCGCTGAGCCTCGAGGGCGACTCGTTGGCGATCCCGATCCTGATCATCGCCGTCGTCTACGTGCCCTACCTCGCCCGGCCGGTGCGAGGCCGCGTGCTGGCGCTGCGCGAGCGCGAATTCGTCGAGGCGGCGCGGGCGCAGGGAATGGGCGCGCCGCGGATCGTCTTCGGTGAGATCATGCCCAACCTCTTGAACACGGTCGCGGTGATGCTGCCGCTGCTGGTCGTCAACGCGATCCTGCTCGAGGCGGCGCTCTCCTTCCTCGGCGCCGGCGTGCAGGCGCCGAACGCCTCGTGGGGGACGATGATCGCCGAAGGGGTCGACCGGATCATCTCCGCGCCGCACCTGGCGATCGTCCCCGGCGCGATGCTGGTCGCGACGGTGCTCTCGCTCGCCGTCTTCGGCGAGGGAGTCCGCAAGGTGCTCGACCCGAAGGCCGAAGTGAGGATGGAGCATTGATGGGCTCGGGACTGGCTCGCTTCGCCGCCCGTCGCCTCGTCTCGATGGTCCTCGTCCTGTTCGCCGTCTCGGTGATCGTCTTCGCGATCTTCAACGTGATTCCCGGCGGCGACCCCGCGGTGCGGATGGCGGGCAAGGTGCCGACCGAGACCCAGATCGAAGCGATCCGCGAGGAGTGGGGCTTCGACGAGCCGGTCTACGTCCAGTACGCGAAGACGATGGAGAAGCTCTTCACCGGCGACCTCGTCTCCTACTTCACCCAGCTCAACGTCACCGACGAAATCCTCAACGGGGCGCCGCGGACCTTCGCGCTGGCGATCGGCGCGTCGGTCATCTGGATGGCCTTCGCGATCGGGCTCGGGCTCTTCGGCGCGATTCGCCAGGGCGCGCTCTCCGACCGCTTGCTGAACGCCCTGGCGCTGATCGGGATCGCGATGCCGGTCTTCTGGCTCGGCGCGATGCTCAGCCACTACCTGGGCTCCGAGGCGGGCCTTTTCCCCAGCGGCGGCTACGTCGAGTTCCTCGACAGCCCAGCCGAATGGCTCTGGCACCTGGTGCTGCCCTGGTTCACGCTGGCGGTGCTGTTCATAGGGATCTACTCGCGGGTCCTGCGCGCCGACGTTATCGAGACGATGAACGAGGACTACGTCCGGGCCGCGCGCGCCAAGGGGCTCTCGGAGCGGCGTGTGATGCTCAACCACGTCCTGCGCAACTCACTGATCCCGATCGTCACCCTCTGGGGCCTCGACTTCGGCGCCGTCCTCGGCGGCGGCGCGATCCTCACGGAGCAGGTCTTCGGGCTGCAGGGCGTCGGCCAGTACGCGGCCGACTCGATCGGCCAATTCGACGTTCCCGCCGTGATGGGCGTGGTCATGTACGGAGCCTTCTTCATCGTCGTCTTCAACACCCTCGTCGACATCGCCTACGCCGCGCTCGACCCGCGCATCAGGCTCGAGGGGGACGGGCGGTGAGCGAGCGGCCGCTGCTCGAGGTGCGCGACCTCGCGGTCTCCTTCGCCACCGAAGAGGGGGTCGTCCACGCGGTCGACGACGTCGACCTCGACGTGGGGCCCGGCGAGGTGCTGGCGCTGGTCGGCGAGTCGGGCAGCGGCAAGTCGGTGACGGCGCTGACCCTGATGGGGCTGACGCGACAGCCCAACGCGCGGATCTCGGGCACGGCGCGCTTCGAGGGAGCCGACCTCCTCGCTGCCGGCGAGCGGGAGCTGCGGGGAATCCGCGGCGATCGGATCGCGATGGTCTTCCAGGACCCGATGGGCGCGCTGGACCCGGTCCACCGGATCGGCGACCAGATCGTCGAGCAGATCCGCGCTCACCGGGAGGTCTCGCGCGAGGAGGCGCGACGGCGCGCCATCGAGCTGCTCAGCGCGGTCGGGATCGACGATGCCGCGAACCGCGTCGATGCCTACCCGCACCAGTTCTCGGGCGGGATGCGGCAGCGAGCGACGATCGCGATGGCGCTCTCGCTGGAGCCCTCGCTGCTGATCGCCGACGAGCCGACGACGGCGCTCGACGTGACCGTCCAGGCCCAGATCGTGGCGCTGCTGCGCGAGCTGAACCGCGAGCGCCGGCTGGCGATGCTGCTGATAACCCACGACATCGGGCTGGTCGCCGAGGTCGCCGACAGAGTCGCGGTGATGTACGCGGGGCGGGTCGTCGAGCAGGGCACGCTCGAGGAGGTCTTCTATGACCCGCAGCACCCATATACGTGGGGCCTGCTCGGCTCGCTGACCAGGATCGACCGGCCTCGGCCGGAGCGCCTGGCGCAGATCCCGGGCGCGCCGCCTTCGCTGATCTCCCCACCGCAGGGCTGCCACTTCCGTCCCCGCTGCCGGCATGAGTTCGAGCGCTGTCCTCAGGTGCCGGGCCTCGAGGCGCGACTGTCCGACTCGCCCGGTCACCTCGACCGCTGCTGGCTCGAGCCCGCCGAGAAGCGGGAGCGGCGGCAGGTCGGCGAGGCTCCCTCGTGAACGCCGAGCCGCTGCTCGAGGTCCGCGGCCTCGTCACGCGCTTCGACCGTGGCGGCGGCCTGCTCGGCCGGCGCCGCGCCGAGCCGGTGCGAGCCGTCGACGACGTCGACCTCAGCCTCGCGCCCGGCGAGACGCTCGGGCTGGTCGGCGAGTCGGGCTCCGGCAAGTCCACCCTCTGCCGGGCGATCCTGCAGCTCGAGCGGCCCGACGCCGGCTCGGTGCGGTTCGAGGGTCGGGAGCTGGTCGGTCTGCGCCAGCGCCAGTTGCGACCGCTGCGGCGCCAGATGCAGATGGTCTTCCAGGACCCGGACGCCTCGCTCAACCCGCGCAAGCGGATCGGCGAAATCGTCGGCGCCCCGCTGAAGGTGCACGGGCTCGCCTCCGGCGCCGAGCTGCGCCGCGAGGTCGAGGAGCTCCTCGATCGGGTCGGCCTCGCCCCCGAGCACCGCGACCGCTATCCGCACGAGTTCTCGGGCGGCCAGCGGCAGCGAATCGGCATCGCCCGTGCCCTGGCGACCCGGCCGCGGCTGATCCTCGCCGACGAGCCGGTCTCCAAGCTCGACGTCTCGATCCGCGCCCAGATCGTCAACCTGCTGCAGGACCTGCAGCGCGAAATGGGCCTCACCTACCTCTTCGTCGCCCACGACATCGGCATCGTGCGCCACGTCTCCGACCGGATAGCGGTGATGCGGCGCGGCACGATCGTCGAGCAGGGGCCGGCCGACCGCGTCTGCGAGCAGCCCCGCGAGGCCTATACGCGCGAGCTGCTCGCGGCGGTGCCGGTGCCGGATCCGCGCGAGGCGAGGGCGCGGCGCGCAAGACTGTCGGCGTGAGCCTCCCCCTCTCGCCGCCACTCAAGCCCCAGCTGGCGCTGACCCGCAAAGCGCTGCCGCTCGGCGACGAATGGGCATACGAGCAGAAGCTCGACGGCTTCCGGGCGATCGTCTTCGTCGACGGCGAGGGCTCCTATGTCCAGTCGCGCGGCGGCAAACCGCTCAGCCGCTACTTCCCCGAGCTGAGCTTCGCGCCGGGCCGCTACGTGATCGACGGCGAGCTGGTCATCCGCGACGCCGAGGGCAACGTTGAGTTCGAGGCGCTGCAGAGCCGCCTTCATCCCGCCGAGTCGCGAATCCAGCTCCTCTCCCGCGAGATCCCGGCCGAGTACCGGGCGTTCGACCTGCTCGCCGAGGGCGACGAGGCGCTGCTCGACACGCCGTTCGGCGAGCGACGCGAGAGGCTGGAGCGGTTGGCGTCGCGGCTGGAGCTGACCGTGACCGAGCTGAGCCGCGACCCCGACCGCGCCGAGCACTGGCTGCGCACGACCGAGGGTGCGATGGCGAAGCAGCTCGACGCGCCGTACGAGCCCGGCAAGCGCCGCGGCATGGCGAAGGTGAAGCGCGAGCGGACGATCGAGTGCGTCGTGCTCGGCTGGCGCCCCGGGAAGGAGGAAGGGACGGTCGGCTCGCTGATCCTCGGCCTCTACGACGGCGGCCAACTGCGTCCGGTGGGGCATATCTCCGGCTTCAACGCCCAGATGAAACGCGATCTGCGGCAGCTGCTGGCGCCGCTGGAGACTGGCGAGCGGGGCAGCGCCGAGCCGAGTCGCTGGGCGGCGGACCGTGACCTGGAGTGGGTGTCGCTGCGGCCGGAGCTGGTGATCGAGGTCGGCTACGACCACGCGGCCGGGGGGCGGATACGACATGGGACGCGGTTCCACCGGTTCCGGGACGACAAGCGTCCTGAGGAGTGCCTGTTCTCCAATTTAGACGAAGGCTGACCGCCGGCGGGTCCTGTCGCGGCTTCCCCCATGTGCTCGGACTTCGTCCTCCGCTATGGGGGACCCCCGCCACCGCGCCACCCGCCGGAAGAAGCGCTCAGAACAACGACCCCTGCGCAGAAGGGGCGGCAGTCCCCCGAACGGGCGGATACTCAGAGCCGGCCGAAGGCCGGCGAGTCCGGGCGGGGGACTGCCGCCCCTGCTCGCGCCGAGCCCTTCCCCAGCCGCGGACTACCTTCGTCACTTCGCCGCGCTGCTTGGAGGGGAGGTAGGCCCGACCGCCCGCGTAGAGCTGTTCGTATTTGGGGAGCAGGTCGGGGCGTTTCGACTCCAGCCAGGCGAAGAAGACGTCGCGGACCTCGTCGCGGAGGTGGAGGGCGACGCCACCGAGGAAGGTGGCGCCGGCCTCGCGGGCGCGATCGACGAGCGGCTGGACCTGTTCGGGGCGGTCGTTGATGCCGGGCATCAGAGGGGCGATCAGGACGCCGGAGTCGATGCCGCGACGACGCAGCTCGGTGACCGCTTCGAGACGGGCTGCCGGACTGGGCGTGTGCGGCTCGGTCTCGCGCCAGACCTTCTCGTCGAGGGTCGGCACCGAGAGATTGACCGACACCGGCAGCTTCTTCGCCATCCGCTCGTAGACGTCGATGTCGCGCAGGAGCAGCGGCGACTTGGTGAGGACCGAGACCGGCGTCTCGGCCTCCTCCAGGGCGGCGAGGATCTCGGGCATCATCCTGTAGCGGCTCTCGACCCACTGGTAGGGGTCGGTGTTCGTCCCCAGGGCGACCAGCTCCCGCTTCCAGCTCGGCCGCGCCAGCTCCGCCCGCAGCAGCTCCGGCACGTTGACCTTGACGACGATCTCGCGCTCGAAGTCCCGGCCGGCGTCCATGTCGAGATAAGTGTGGGTGCGCCGGGCGAAGCAGTAGGCGCAGGCATGAGTGCAACCTCGATAGGAGTTGATGGTGTAGTTGAAGCCGTAACGGCCGCCGGGCACGCGATTCAGCGCCGACTTGGCTCGCACCTCGTGGAACCTGATTCCCAGCGCCTCGGGCGCGTCGAAGGTCCGCACCACGGTGCCGTCCCCCACTCCGGGGAGCCGCAAGTCGTTCTCCACCTTCTGCTCGTCCCAGCGCACGAACACATGTTCGCATAGCGGGGAGTCGGGGCTAATCCGGCAGCTCGCCCCCGATGACGTAACGCAAGACGTCGACCACCTGCGCCGCGGTCCGCGCCGTCGCCTGCGCGGCGCGGTCGACCTCCTTGAGGGCGTGGTCGAGGTCAGGGTCGTGCAGCGTGACGATCGGCTTGCCGAGGGCGGCGGCGAAGCCGGCGTCGAAGGCGGCGTTCCACTGCCGGTACTTCTCGCCGAAGCGGACGACGACCACGTCCGCGTCGCGGATCAGCGTCTGGGTGCGGATCGCGTTGACGCCGGCGCCCATGTGGTCGCGCCAAAACGGGCTCTGCTCGTCCCCGAGCGTGCCGACCCCGGCGTCGTCGGACGCCGCGTGATCGGTGACCGGCGCGCTGAGCTCGACCGGCAGGCCCGCCTCCCGCACGCCGCTCTCGATCCGCTCCCGCCAATCGGAATGAATCTCCCCCGCGAGATAAACCCTCCAAGTACGCGCAGCGGGGGTCGTCACCCCGCCCCCTGCTCCTCGAAGTGCTTGCTCAGCATCGTCACCTGGCCCTGATAGTTCGAGCCGAGGTCGGCGCCGTAGAGTCGCTCGGCGGGAGCGCTCGTCCACTCGAGCGCCAGCTTGCAGACGGGCTGGCGGTGCTCGACCATGAAGGAGACGTCACGGGCGCGCACCTCGAGCGCGGCGCGGCTGCCGTGGCGCCCTCCCGACGGGTCATAGCCGAAGCCGGGGTCGAAGAAGCCCGCGTAGTGGGTGCGCAGCTCGCCGGCGGTCGGGTCGTAGGCCATCATCTCCGCCGCCACCTGGGGCGGGATGCAGACACCCTCCGCCGAAAGGAGCAGGTAGAAGATCTCCGGCTCGAGCACGATGCGGCCGCCCGCCTCGGGTAGCACCGGGTCCCAGTAGTCGGTCCAGCGGTAGGCGCGAATCCGCGAGAGGTCGATCGGCAGGCTGTTTTTCTTCGCCCGGTAGCCGACGATGCGGTCGCTCGGGCCCGAGAGGTCGACGCTGAGGAAGAGCCCCTCGGCGAGGGCCAGCTCGGACTCGCGCAGCGCGTGCGAGTCGAGGTAGAGCAGCGGGAACTCGGACTGGAGCTGGCGGATCTCGTCGTCGCCCAGCCGCACCTCGCCGCGCGCCAGGCGCAGCTGGTTGAGGGAGAGGCCGGTCTTGACCTGGATCGCGAACGAGCGCGGGACGACCTCGAGGTAGAGCCGGCCGCGATAGCCCGGCCGGATCTCGTCGAAGCGGTGATGGCGGTCGGTGAGGACGCGGGTGAAGACGTCGAGCCGGCCGGTCGAGCTCTTCGGGTTCGCCTTGGCACGGACGTCCTCGGGCAGCGCCAGCTCCTCCAGCAGCGGCACCAGGTAGGGCCGGTCCCGCTCGAGTACCGCGCCGTCGCGCAGGTCGATCTTCTGGAAGGCCAGCCCCTCGATCTTCTCCTCGACCGTCGAGTCGACGTCGGGCAGGAAGCTGCAGCGCAGCGCCCAGGCGTGATCGCCGAGCCGCAGGTCGAGGCTGGCGGGCTGCACCGCCTCCGGACGGATCCGGTAGTCGCCGGAGCTGACCCATTCCGCCGCGATCGCCTCGCTGATCGCCTGCGATGGAAGCACGCCCCCGCTGGTCGCCGTCGACACCTCGCTCATCGCCGGGACCCTATGCGCCCCGCGATCCGACGCGCCGGGCCTCCGCGCCGCCGAGGTACGGCGTCAGCGCAAACTCCGCGATTTCGGGGTACCTCTCCTCGAGCTCGTCGATCTGCCCCGCGAGGACCCAGCGACTGAGCAGCGAGGCGATGCCACCGACGACCGCCTCGGCGACCCCGTCGCCCGGCGGCTCGCCTCCCGCGGGCTGGGGCGCTCCGCTCCTCAGGTAGGGAACGAAGCTCTGGACCGCTTTCTGGAAGCGGCCGTAGACGTCCGGGCCGGCGCGCAGGCCCTCGACGAAGAGCAGGTCGGCGCGGGCCGGTTCGGCCGCCAGGAATCCGAGCGTCGCCCGCAGCGCCACGGCGACCGCCGTCGTCCAGTCACCCTCGGCGGCGCAAGCGTCGAGCACCCGACGGCGCAAGCGCTCAACGCTGTCGTCGTAGGCCGCGAGGAAGCACTCGTCTTTGCTCTGGAAGTGGCGGTAGAAGTCGCTCTTGGAGACGCGGGCGTGCGCCGTGATCACCGACACGGTGGTGTTGTCATAGCCGTGCTCGTGCAACGACTCCGCGATCGACGTGAGGAGGCGCTCGAGCTGGTTTTGGGCTACGAACTCCCGGGAGAGGCCGTGGCGGCCACGCGGCAGCGATTTCATCTCAGACGAAAGTCTGCCAGCGGTCAGCGTCGCTTGCCAGCACCCTCCTTCACCGGCGTTCGATATTGCCCGACGACGAACTCGCGCAGCTCGGGCAGCAGCTCGGGCGCCCCAGCCGCCCTGTCGCGCCGCAATTCCTGGCTGAGGATGTGGGCGACGCCTCCAACCACGGCCTCGTCAACGGTCGCCGGCAGGGGCCCCTCGTGCGGCAGGCTCTGCCGAGCCAGCTCGATGAACCTCTGCATCGTGCGCTCGTAGCGCTCGGTGGAGGCCGCTGTCGCCGACTGGGCGTCGATCAGGCAGAGCCGCGCCATCGCGGGCTCCTCGGCGACGTAGGCGAGCAGCGCCTCGAGGCCGGCCTCGACCGCGTCCTCCCAGCCGCCCTCCGACGCGGTGCACGCCTCCTCGACCCGGCTGGCGATCTCCTCGACGGCCGCGTCGAACGCGCCCAGGAAGACCTCCTCCTTGCCGGAGAAATTGTCGTAGAGGGTTTTGCGCGCCACCGCCGCCCGCTTGACGACGTCCGAGATCTTTGTCGCTTCGTAGCCCTTCTCCGCGGTCAGCTCGGCGAGGGCCGCCATGATTCGGTTTCGCTTGTGCAGCGCGATGAACTCCGGCGGGAGAGTCGGACGCATGGAGGCGAAAGAATAGCCACGTCGGGCGCGACCGCCTAGCACGCGAAGGACCCCTTTGGTACCGTGTGAGGGCTGTTCGATTTTCGGTAGAAACGTCTAGGTTTCTATGGCTCCGAAGCGGATCGTCCTCACCCACGACATGTTGGCCGGCGCGGTGGGAGACCGGTGGAGCGACGCGGAACTACAGCAGGCGATCGACCTGCTCAGCAAAGCCGACGGCCGCTTCCCGGCTGGCGTCCGGACCCTTCCCCCCGACCTGGTGCGGGCGATCCAGCGCGAGCGCATGCTGGCGGCGATGCTCGTCACCGTCAACGAGCTCGGCTACCGGACCCTGACCGTGCAAGACGTCCTGAGCCGGGCGGGAGTGTCGCGGCCAACCTTCTACGAGCAGTTCGAGGACAAGGAGGACTGCTTCCTGGCCGCCTTCGACGCGGCCACCGCAAGGATGCGGAAGCGCCTCGACGAGGCGCTGGCCGAGACGGACAGCGGTTGGCGCGACCGGCTGCGCGAGGCGCTGCGGGCCCTGTTGCGGTTCGTCGCGGAGGACCCCGACGCGGCGGGCACGCTGATCGTCGAGGCACGCGCCTCCAGCCCGGCGGGACTGCGCCGCCGCGACGAGCTGCTCGACAGCTTCGCCAGCTGCATCGACTCGGAGGCGCGGGAAGGCCTCGACGATCCGCCCTCGGCGATCGCCGCCGCGGGCGTCGTCGGGGGAATCGAATCGGTCCTCTACGCGCGCCTGCAGAAAGGCGAGACGACCGACCTCGAGTCGCTGCTTCCCTCGCTCATGTACTTCGCGGTGCTGCCGTACGAAGGCAGGGGGGCCGCGGCCGAAGAGCTCGGCGGCGCGGCCCTAACCTGAGTCGCTCCCCGCGGCGAGCCGCAGGGTGCGCTCGCTCTGCTTCTCGATCGCTTCCCCCATCGCGATCTGGAACGTCGCGAGCAGCGCCCCGGCGGCGAGCGGGCGCATTCGTTCGAGCGCCTCGCTCATCCTCGGCCAGTCGCGCTCCGGCCGTCCGGCGCGGTCGAACGGCTCCCAGACCTCGTGGACGAAGAGCTCGACGAAGGCGCGGGCCACGCCATCGGCGTGCTTGCGCAGCTTCTCGGCCGTCGCGATCGTCCCCTCGGGGCCGATACCCAGCTTGGCCAGCTCGGCGGCGGCGCGCAGCAGGCGCGGGCTGATCGCCTCGATCCGCCCATCGGGCAGGGAGCGGAAGACCCCGAGCTCTTCGGCCTGGCGGATCAGCGCGGGGTCGACTTCGCCGCCCCAGATCGCCGCCAGCTCCTCTGCCTCGAAGATCTCCGGCGGCTCGTCTTCGAAGGGCGCTCGCAGGGCGCGGGTGAAATCGAAGATCGCCGCCGCCGAGCCGTCGCCGCTGTCGAGGACGCGACGGATCGCCTCCAGGTTGAGGCCGTCGGCCTGCATCTCCTTGGTCAGCTCGATGCGGGCGACGTGCTCCTCGTTGTAGTAGCCGGTGCGGCCGCGGACGACCGGGGGCGGCAGCAGGCCGCGCGTCTGGTGGGCGCGGATGTTGCGCACCGTCATCCCGGTGCGCTCGGCCAGCTCCCGGATCGTCATCTCGCCCTCGGCGGGCTTCGAGCTCATCTAGTTGATGGTAAGCCGGAGGCGCTGCCCGTTCATCTTCTCGGCCGCGTCGGAGCAGACGAAGGCGATCGCCTCGGCCAGGTGCTCGGCGGGCGTGAAGGCGGAGTGGTCGTCGCCCGCGGCCCGCTCGCGCATCGCCGGGGTGAGGATCGCCTCGACCACGAGGACGTTCGCGGTGGCGCTCGTCTTCGCGAAGCCGTCGGCCAGGGCCAGCGTCCAGGCCTCGGCGGCGGCCTTGGCGGAGGCGTAGGCGGCGTTCGAGCTCGTCGGCGCCTGCGCCTGCTTGGCGGAGACGAGGATGAAACGGCCATGGTCGCTGGCCAGCAGGGCGTCGTGGAAAGCGCGGCTGGTGTGTTGGACGGTGCGGATCAGCAGCTTCTCGAGCAGCTCCCAGTCGGCGAGCGGCGACTCGTGCAGCGGCTGCCCGCCTCTCCAGCCGCCGACTAGGTGCAGCAGGCAGTCGACGCCGCCGAAGCGCTCGCGCAGCGCGCCGCACCAGGCGCTGGTCGCCGCCTCGTCGAGCAGGTCGACGGCGCGGGCGTCGGCCCGGTCGGCGGGCAGCCCCAGCGGCGCGATCGCCTCTTCGGCGGCCGAGGCATCGCGGTCGCAGCCGCAGATCGTCGCGCCTGCCGCCGCGAATCGCTCGGCGACGACCGGCCCGAGGCCGCCCCCGACGCCGGCGATGGCCACGACGCGACCGCTCAGGTCAGCGAAGGTGCCTCCGTCGTCGGCGGTCATATGGGGGAGACAGGATTCGAACCTGTGTAGGCAGAGCCAACTGGTTTACAGCCAGTCCCCTTTAACCACTCGGGCACTCCCCCAGGGGCGCAGCGAGTCTAGCGAGACGTTGACCCACTTAACCACCCACTATGGGTGTTTAAGTGGGTCAAGGTAACGCTCAACCTGGCTCGAGGACGAAGAGGGCGATGTCGCGGTCGGTGCGCGCCTCGTATTCGTCGAAGCCGGAGTACTGCTCGACGTGCTTGCGCCAGAGCTCGGCCCGCTCCGCGCCCTGCGCGATCCGCGCCCGCACCCTCGTGCGCCTGCGCCCCACCTCGACCTCGGCCTCGGGGTTGGCCTGCAGGTTGAGCGACCAGGCGGGCGTGCGGCCGTGGCCGGCGTTGGAGCCGATCACCGAGATCCGCTCGCCGTCGCGCAGGTAGACGACCGGCACCGTGCGCGGCTCGCCTGACTTGCGCCCCGTCGTCGTCAAAAGCAGCACCGGGGCGTCGGCGATGCGACCGCCGAGGCGGCCGCCGCTGAGGCGGTAGAGCGGCACGTTGAGCTTCCCGGTCACCCGCAGCCCCGCGGCCCCCATCGCCTGCGAGGCGCGCGAGTAGAACTTGTCCCCGAGCAGCGACATCCGGGCCGGCTTGCTGGCCGCTCAACTCGCTTCGCGGAGCATCTGCGCCTCTGGCAGGCGCTGCAGCTTCTTCAGCGTGTTGTTCTCGATCTGGCGAATGCGCTCGCGCGTGACGCCGAAGGTCTGACCGACCTCCTCCAGGGTCAGCGGCTCGGTGCCCGAGAGGCCGTAGCGGAGCTGGATCACCTGGCGCTCGCGTTCGGGCAGCGCCTCCAACGCCTTGCGGACTCCCTCGCGCTGCAAATGTTCGCTGGCCTCCTCGAACGGCTCGGCGGCGCCGTCGTCGGCGACGAAGTCGCCGAGCTCCGATTCGTCCTCGTCCCCTACCGGTTTCTCGAGCGAGACCGGCAACTGAGCGACGCGCAGGATCTCCCTCACTTCGCCCAGCGGCCAGCGCAGCTCCGCCGCTATCTCGGCCGGCTCCGGCTCGCGGCCGAGTCGCTGCACGAGCTGGCGCTCGACGTGGGCGACGCGGTTGAGCTTCTCGACCATGTGCACTGGGATGCGGATGGTGCGAGCCTTGTCGGCGATCGCCCGCGTCACCGCCTGGCGGATCCACCAGGTCGCGTAGGTCGAGAACTTGTAGCCGCGGCGGTAGTCGAACTTCTCGACGGCGCGGATCAGCCCCAGCGAGCCCTCCTGGATCAGGTCGAGGAAGCTGAGGCCACGCCCCAAATAGCCTTTCGCGATCGAGACGACGAGGCGCAGGTTGGCCTCGACCATCTGCCGCTTGGCGATCATGTCGCCGCGCTCGATCCGCTTCGCCAGCGACACCTCCTGCCCGGCGGTGAGCAGATCGACCTTTCCGATCGAGCGCAGGTAGAGGCGCAGCGAGTCGAGGCTCGGTTCGACCGTCAGGTCGAGCTCCGGCTTCCTCTGCTGGCCGGCAGCGGCCTCGCGCTGCTCCTTGTAGGCGCTGACGCCATCCTCGGCGATCACTTCGACGCCGTGCTCGACCAGCCGGGTGTGCAGGCTGGCGACCTGCTCCTTGGTGACCTCGACCTCCTCCAGTGTGGAGGCGATCTGCTCGAAGGTGAGGTAGCCGCGCTCACGGCCGAGGGCGATCAGCCCCTGGATCTCCTCCGGCTCGGCGAGCGGCTGACCGCTCGGATCCTGGTCCAGGCCCTGCGGGATCGTCTCCAACGACTCGATCTCACTGCCTCCAGTGCAACCCGTTTCCCCTCCCGACCGGCCCCAAAGCTCCGGCCAGGCGGCGAAGTATAGGACGGTCGACGCCAGATCGACGGCCCACGGGTAAGACGACGATCTTCTCCGTCGCTTACCATCGATAAGGAACATGGCGACCGACTCGACGACCCTTTCCCCCGCCACCGCCGACGTCCAGTCGTCGTCGCCGGCCACCCAGGTGAGCCTCTCCCGGGTCGGCGTCACCGGCGTCGAGAAGGTGATCCGAGTCAAGGCGGACGGCGAGGAGAACCTCTTCCACGCCGAGTTCGAGTGCCTGGTCGACCTCAACCCGCGCCAGGCCGGCGTCCACATGTCGCGTTTCGAGGAAATAGTCGGCGAGGCGATCGACGAGGTGGTGCTCGGCGAGGCGTTCCGCGCCGAGGTGCTCGCCGCCCACATCGCCCAGCGGGTGCGCGAACGGCAGGGCGGCCTGCGGGCCGAGGTCAGGGTGACGGCCCGCTACCCCGAGACGGTGACGACGCCGGCAAGCGGCCACCGCACCCAGGAGATCTACGTCCTCTTCGGCACCGCGGTCGACTCGCTGCGGGGGACGCGAACGCTGACCGGCGTCCAGGCCCAGGGGATGACCGCCTGCCCCTGCGCGCAGGAGATGGTCGGCGGGATGGCCCGCGAAAGGCTCGCCGAGCAGGGCTTCGACGCCGAGCAGATCGAGCGGGCGATCGAGGCGGTGCCGATCGCGACCCACAACCAGCGCGGCATCGGAAGTCTCCACATCGGCTGCCCGGAGGGCGGCCCCGCCTGGATCGACGCGCCGGAGCTGCTGCGGATAGTCGAGGGGTCGATGAGCTCGGAGATCTACGAGCTGATGAAGCGTCCCGACGAGCTTGCGGTGGTCGCCAAGGCGCACGCTCAGCCGCGCTTCGTCGAGGACTGCGTGCGCGAGATGCTCCGCCGCGTCGTCGAGGACTACCCCGACCTGCCCGGCGAGGCGTTCGTGCTGGCCCGCCAGGAGAACCTGGAGACGATCCACCGTCACAACGTGATCGCCGAGCGCTACGGCAAGCTCGACGACCTGCGCGCGGAGCTGGACAGCGGGGAGCACCAGCGCCGCCACATGACGGTCAGGGAGTGGCTCGAGGCTCCAGCGACCTAGCCGGTGTTGGGCTTGGCCCGAGCGCGCGCCTCGCGATCCTCCTCGAGCCGGCGGCGCAGGCCGAAGAAGTAGTCGGCGCCGCTGACGACCGTCGCGACCACCGCCGCGTAGACGAGGCCGTCGACCCACGCCGGCGCCGGGTTGGTGGCGATCAGGGCGAAGACGGCGGCGATCTGCAGGACCGTCTTGACCTTGCCGAGCCAGCTGGCCGCGATCACGACGCCGCGCTCGGCGGCGATCCCGCGCAGACCCGTAACCGCCACCTCGCGGGCGATGATCACCATCGCCACCCACGCCTGGAGCCGGTCGAGCGAGACGAGCGAGAGCAGCGCGGCGGTGATCAGCAGCTTGTCGGCAAAGGGGTCCATCAGCTTGCCGAAGGTCGTCACCGAGTCGCGCGAGCGGGCGAAGTAGCCGTCGAGCCCGTCGGTGAGTGCCGCGAGCGCGAAGACCGCGGCGGCCAGCGCGTCGCCGTGCGGCGTCTCGCCGAGCAGGGCGACGACGACCACCGGCACCGCGAGGATCCGCAGCAAGGTGAGGACATTGGGCAGGTTGAGCGGGAACACGGGCCCTACCTACCCGCGACTGCCCTCGAAGCAGCGGCGTCACGCTCCGCGAAATAGCCCTCGCCCTCGACGCTGACATGCGGCAGCGTCCGGTCGAGCGGGCCGGGCAGCCACCAGGCGCGCCGGCCCAGCAGCACCATCACCGCGGGGACGAGGAGGCAACGGACGAGAGTCGCGTCGATCGCGATCGCCACCGCGAGCCCGACCCCGAACTCCTTGACGATCGGGTTGCCGCTCAGCACGAAGCTGGTGAAGACGCAGACCATGATCGCCGCCGCCGAGGTGATCACCCGGCCGGTGTTGGCGAGGCCTTCGACGGTCGCGCGGCTCGGATCGCCATGCGCTTTCCAGTGCTCGCGGATTTGCGTGAGCAGGAAGACCTCGTAGTCCATCGAGAGGCCGAAGAGGATCGCGAACATCAGCAGCGGCACGAAGCTGACGATCGGGATCGCGTGGTCGAGCCCGATCAGCGAGGCGGCCCAGCCCCACTGGAAGACGGCGGTGACGACGCCGGAGGCCGCCGCCACCGAGATCAGGTTCATCGCCGCGGCCTTGATCGGCACCAGGATAGAGCGGAAGGCGAGAAGGAGCACGACGAAGCTGAGCCCGACCACGATCGCGATCATCAGCGGCAACTTGTCCGAGATCTGCGCGGCGAGGTCGATGTAGCCGGCGGTCTGCCCGCCGACGTAGGCAGAGCCGCCGGTCTCCCGCATCGCCTGCGGGATGACCCGCTCGCGCAGCGTTTCGACCAGGGTGACCGTCTCGTCCTTCCAGGGCGCCGATTTCGAGACCGCGGTGAAGACGGCGACCGTCCCCTGGCGGTCGAGGCTCGGTGGCGACACCGCGGCGACGTCGCCGGCCGCGCCGACGGCCCGCCGCAGCTTCGGCAACGCCGCTTTCGCCTCCCGCGGCGTCTGGAATTTCGAGGCGATCAGCAGCGGCCCGCTGAAGCCGGGGCCGAAGCCACGCTCGAGCGCCTCGAAGGACTGGCGCGCCGTCGTGTCCTTCGGCAGCGAGCTGGTGTCGTTCTGGCCGAGCTCGAGGTCGAGCAGCGGAATCGCGGCGACGACGAGGACGACCAGCGCCGCGATGGTCGCGCTCCACGGCCGGTCGGCGACGCCGCGCGCCCAGCGCCGCCAGCCGTGCGGCTCGGCGTCGTCGGGGCGCGCCTTGCCGAGGTGGACGCGGAGCGAGTCGATGCGAGGTCCGAGGGCGCCGAGCAGGGCCGGCAGCAGGGTGCTCGCGGCCAGGACCGCGATGACGACCGCGATCGCGGCGGTGAAGCCGAGCGTCGTCACCAGCGGGATGCCGGCGAAGCCAAGCGAGCAGAGGGCGATGACGACCGTGAAGCCAGCGAAGACGACGGCACCGCCCGCCGTGGCGGTGGCGCGGGCGATCGACTCGCGCAGCTCCATCCCCTCGCGCAGCTGCAGTTTGTGCCGGGTGACGATGAAGAGCGCGTAGTCGATGCCGACGCCGAGCCCGATCATCGTCGCCAGCGTCGTGGCGACGCTGGGCACCTGGATGACGCCCTCGAGCAGGCGGATGACCGACAGGGCGCAGGCGAGGCCGACCACCGCCGAGGCGATCGGCAGCGCCATCGCCGTGGCGGTGCCGAGGGCGAGGAGGAGGATGACCACCGCGGCGGCGAGGCCGATCGCGTCGCTCATCTCGGTGGAGGGCTTGGAGAGCTGCTGGCCGGCGTAGCCGCCGACCGAGACTTCGAGGCCGGCCGCTTCGGCCGGCTCGCCGGCGTCGAGGACCGCCTGCGCCTCGTCCTCGGTCAGCTCGCCCGGGCCGGTGTCGAGGTAAACCGGCACGTAGGCGATGCGCCGGTCCTCGCTGAGGAACGCGGCACCCTCGCGACTGAGCGGGCTGACCGCCGAGTTGACGTCGGGGAGCGCGCGCAGCCGCTTCACGGCCGCGGCGACGGCTTCGGCCTGCTTCGAGGAGGTGAGCGGCGGCCCGCTCGACTCGATCACGAGCGGGTTGCTGCCGAAGGCCTGGCCGGGCAAGTTGTCTTCGAGCAGCTCGGTCGCGGCGGTCGAGCCGGTGCCCGGCAGCGTCAGGTTGTCGTTGGTGCGGCTGGCCTGGGACTGGCCGAGGGCGACCAGCCCGATCGCGAGCAGCAGCCAGGCGGCGATCGTCGCCCAGTGGTGACGCGCGCAGAATCGGCCCAGGGCGTAGAGGGGACCGGTCACGCCGTCACCTTCCAGCCGCGGGCAGCGGCTCCTCTCCCGAGTCGAAGGCCTCGGGGGCCAGCTCGAACGAAGGCACGCCGAGGAGCCGGCGCAAGACGACCCGGTGCGCCGCCGGCCCTGCGGCCAGCGAGGTCGCAAGGGTGCGCGGCGCGGCGGTGTTGAGGAGAGGCACGGCGTCGACGTGCGTGATCAGGGCGGTCCCCTCCAGCCGGTAGAGGCGGGCGAGCAGGTCAGCCGGCGCCTCGCCCGCCCACCGGGCGAGGGTCGGCTCGGCTTCGACTTCAGCGCCGAGGCCGCGCAGCCCCTTGGTGATCGCGTCGACGTA
>DASQDJ010000161.1:0-1804 GCA_035634215.1 Solirubrobacterales bacterium
ACCCAGGGGCCGTGGCCGGGGCAGATCAGCTCCAGCGGCTCGGCCTGGATGCGACGCAGCGAGCCCATGTAGGCGCTGAGCGAGCCGCCGTCTGGGGGCACGAAGGTGGAGCCCTCGCCGAGCACCAGGTCACCGCTGAAGCAGACGCCGTCGCCGGTGAGGAAGCAGACGTGGTCGGCCGCGTGCCCGGGCGTCGCCACCGCCCGCAGGCCGCCGTGCTCCTCGCCGTCGGCGGGCAGGAGGACGGGCGGCCAACCCGACGCCGACCCGGCCGCCGCCTTCTCCGCCAGCCGCTCCGCCCCGTCGACGTGATCGCCATGCGTGTGGGTGAGCAGCACGACGCCGATCCCACCCCGCTCCTCGGCCGCCGCCCGCACCGCCTCCAGATGCTCCTCGTCGTCCGGCCCCGGATCGATCGCCACACAAGGCCCCGACCCATACAGGTAGGTATTCGTCCCCTCCCCCGTCATCGGCCCCGGATTAGGCGCCACGACCCTAAGAATCTCCGCGCGCCCCGGCGCTCGCTCTACGTGTCCCGGCACCGACGTCACATCCCGAGCCCATCCCAGTAGCGCTGGAACGTCTTGTACTTTTTTTGCGCCGACAACCTCGGAACGGCCTTCGCCGATCTTCAAAAAAAGTAAAGTGGAAGCCCTGCTGGGATGGGCTCGGGACTAGGCAACCGCCGCCGCGACTTCCTTGGCGATCGCCTCGCGCGCGTCCTCGGGCTCGAGCACGACGAGATCGCCAGCACCCCGCAGTATCTCCCGCACCAGCCACGACGTCCCGGCATACGGCAGCTCGACCACGACCGCGCCGTCCTCCAGCTCCTCGACCACGGTGCGCTCCTCGCGCAGCCAACGAGCCCGCTCGGGCGAGACCCAGACGCGGGCCACCTGCGCGGTCGGCACCTCGCCGTCGGTCATCCAGCCCTCCACGCCGGCCAGCTCCTCGACCTCGGGCCGCGGCTCGAAGCTCTCGTCACCCAGCTCCGCCCCCTTGATCCGGTCGAGCTTGAAGTGGCGCACTCCCTCCCGCTTCAGGTCGTAGCACTCGACGTACCAGCCCTCGCGCCCGTTCTCGAGCCGGTAGGGCTCGACCCGGCGCTTGGTGAAGGTGTCCTCGTTCTCCTTGTAGTAGTCGAGCTCGAGAATCCGGCGTCCCGCGATCGCCTCGTTGACGACCCGCGCGATCTTGGCGTCGCCGCCGCTGCCGGTGGCGATCTCCAGCCCCTCCTCGGAGGGGTCGTGGCCGAGCGCCGCGACGATCTTCTTGCGGGCGCTCCGCAGGCCGCCCTGCGGCAGGTGGTCGCCGAAGAGGTCGATCGCCGCCACCAGCGCCTTCGCCTCGAGCGGCAGCAGCCGCGCCGGCCGCGCGAAGTTGTCGCCGTAGGGCTCGGAGTCGACCTCGATCTCCTCGCCCTGTATTTCGGCGTAGAGGACGTAGGTGCCGCCGCCGAAGTTGACGACGTTGAGCAGCTCGACGTCCTCGCGCAGCTCCTCCTCGGTCAGCTCCAGCCGCTCGCGCAGGTCGGCGACCTGCAGCCGCTCGCCCTTTTTCGCCGCTTCGATCAGCATCCCGGCGAGGGTGACGAGGCGGGCGAATCGCTCGGGGCGGATCGCGGCCTCGCCGCGGCCGTTGGAGCGCGAGCGCCGCGGCGCCTCACGCAGCGGCCGATCGACCGTGTCGGCCGGCTCGAAGCCGTTGACGTGGCGCTCCTGCAGCAGCTCCAGTCGGCGCTCGGCTTCCTGGCGCAGCTCGTCGGGAGCGAGCACGGCGGCGTTCTGGCGCCAGCGCAGCACCC
>DASQDJ010000162.1:0-8642 GCA_035634215.1 Solirubrobacterales bacterium
GCGTCGTCGTCGCGGCGGGTCGAGCCGCGCCGCTCGCCCAGCGCCGCGGCCGCCGCGCGGGCAACCGCCAGCGGCTCGGCGACCGCCGCGGGCGCCGTCTCGCGACCGGAGAAGATCAGATCGAGCCGGTCGTAGTCGAGGCGGGCGTCGGAGCGGATGCGGCTGCGGTAGAAGCTCGCCCGCCCCGGCTCGCCCGTCGCGCTCAGCTCGATCTCCGCCGTCACCGCGAGCCGCTCCACCCCCGGCGCCAGGCTGCAGGCGTCGGAGCTGAGCGCATGGGGCAGCATCGGCTCGACGGCGCCGGGCGCGTACGTGCTGTTGGCCCTGCCGCGCGCCTCGCGGTCGAGCAGCGAGCCGGGCGGCACGTGGGCGGCGACATCGGCGATGTGGATCCAGAGCCTTGTCCCGTCGCCGTCGCGCTCGGCCGAGACCGCGTCGTCGAAGTCGCGCGCGGTGGCCGGATCGACCGTGAAGGTGGGCAGCGCGGTGAGGTCGCGGCGGCGGCCGGATGCCGACTCGGCTCGGTCAGCAGCACCGCGCGCTTCCTTCTCCAGCGGCGGCTTGAAGCCGCGCCGGCCCAGCTCGTCCTCGATCAGCCGGTCGATCGCGGCTCGCGCGTTGCGCGGCTCCGCCCGCCGCCGTCCCCGCCCCCGCGAGCGCTGCCGCTCGCGGTAGTGCTGCCAGTCCCGCTTGCTCACCCGACTCCCTTCCGGTGCGCTTTATGTTGCTCTGGCGTACAAAAGGCGCACCGGAAGCTCATCGCTCGTCCGCGAGCACCTCTAGCCCACGCGCGAGCGCCTCGTCCCGCGGCGTTCGAGGCGAGTCGGCGGCGCGCACGTCGGGCTGGATCCCCCTCCCCGCCAGGTTCTCCCCGTCCGGGGTGAAGTACTCGCCGATCGTCAGCTTCAGCGCCCCGCCGTTGGAGAGCCCCACCTCCTGCTGGAAGACGCCCTTGCCGAAGGAGCGGGTGCCGACGATCGGCACGCCGGCGTCGTCGGCGAGCGCCGCGGCGAGGATCTCGGCCGCCGAGGCGGTGCCGCGGTCGATCAGCACGGCCATCGGCATGCGGGGAAGGTTGCCGCCCTGCGTCTCGTAGGCCTTCTCCCCCTGCGTTCGCGAACGCGTCGAGACGACCTCTTCGCCCTCGGGCAGGAAGACGCTCGCGCTGAGCACCGCCTCCTCGAGCAGGCCGCCGCCGTTGGCGCGCAGGTCGAGCAAGAGACCGCGGGCGCCCCGCTCGCGCAGCTTGCGCACCGCCTCGCTCAGCGCTCCATGGGCGCCAGTGGTGAAGGCTGCGAGGCGCACGTAACCGAGCTTCTCGCCGCCCTGGCGACGCAGCGAGCCGCTGACCACCGGCACTTCGATCTCGGCCCTGGTTAGCCGCACCTGGCGCGCCCGCTCGCCGCCCGCCCCGAGCACCCCGACACGCACCTCCGTGCCCTCGGGCCCCTTGATCCGCGCCGTCGCCGCGACGCTGTCGAGGCCGGCGATCGAGCGCCCGTTCACCGAGACGATCGTGTCGCCAACCCGGATGCCGGCGTCCTCGGCGGGCGAGCCCGCGAAGACCTTGACGACGCGCAGCCCACGCCGCACCTCCGTCACGCTTAGGCCCACCCCCGAGAAGCGCCCTTCGATTTCCTCGTTGAAGCGGGTCAGCACCGATGGCGAGAGATATTCGGAGAAGCGGTCGCTGTAGCGGCGCCGCAGGCCCCGCACCATGCCTTGAAGCGAGGCGTCGATCAGCTCGCCGTGATTGACGCCACGGTAGTAGTTGTCTTCGATCAGCTCGCTCGCTTCGGCGGTCAACCCGGCCGAGTCGTCGACGAAGGCGTCGCGGAGCGGCTCCGGCATCTTGGCCGGGTGCCCGCCGAGCCAGAGGCCGGCGGCGAGCGTCGCGATCAGGACGAGCGCGAACCCTGCGGCCCGTACGACGCTCATGCCGCGCCCGGCCCGTTCAGACCTTGAGGAAGCGCCGCAGCGTCACGCCGGAGCCGATCGCCGAGACCAGCACCGACGCCGAGAAGAGGATCGCGACCAGCAGCGGGAAGGAGAGGTTGTCCTGGGCGGCCAGGAAGTCGATTCTGTCTTGCAGCGGGTCGACGATCGTCAGCTTGCCCAGCCACAGGATCAGTATGGCCATCAGGCCGCCGACGAAGCCGACGACCACCCCCTCGATCATGAAGGGCCAGCGGATGAACCAGCGGGTCGCGCCGACCAGGCGCATCACCTCGACCTCGCGGCGGCGCGTGTATATCGAGAGCCGGATCGTGTTGCCGACCAGCATCAGCGAGGCGGCGATCAGGAGCGCGGTGATGATCGTGAGAACGATTTTCAGCGCCCCCGTCACCTGCTCGATGTCCTTACGCGCCTCCTGGCGGTTGAACTCTTCGGAGATGATCGGGGAGATCGCCTTCGGCTTGCCGTCGGGCCCGGGCGGGAACACCGCGGCGCTCACCGCGTCGAGGTTGGCGGCGTCGTCGGCCTTGACGCGGAAGTTGGCCGGCAGCGGGTTCGAGTTCAGCTCGTCGATCCCGAGTTCGCTCGCCTTCTCCTTGCCGAGGTCTTCTTTCAGCTCCTGCAGCGCCATCCCCTTGGTGACCAGGCTCACGTCCTTGACGTGGGGAAGCCCTTCGAGCTGGCGCTGCAGGGCGGCGATCTCGGCTTTGGTGGCGTCGTCGTAGAGGGCGAAGCGCGTCTCGAGGCTGTCGCGGACCTCCTCGCTCTTGGCCTGGGTCGTCTGGAAGACCGGGATCAGAACGCCGAGCAGGATCACGGTGACGACCGTGGTGACGATCGCCGCCATGCTCGGGGCGCCGTTGCGGCGCAGCGCCCGGAAGGCCTCCTGGGTGAAGAAGAAGAGTCGTCCCATGGCCTAGAAGAGCGAGTCGTGGCCGTTGGTCTGGCCCTCGGGGGCGACGCCCATCTCGGCGCGCATCCGCAGGCCGAACTCGGTCGTCGACTCCTCGGTGTAGCCGCCGCTGACCTCGTCGCGGACGACGCGGCCCTCGTAGAGCTCGATCACGCGGCGGCGCATGCTGTCGACCATCTCGCGGTCGTGGGTGACGACGAGGACCGTCGTCCCGGTCTTGTTGATCCGGTAGAGCAACTGCATCACGCCAATGGACGTGACCGGGTCGAGGTTGCCGCTCGGCTCGTCGGCGAGCAGCAGCGGCGGGTGGTTGCCGAAGGCGCGGGCGATCGAGACGCGCTGCTGCTCGCCGCCGGACAGCTCGTCGGGGTAGCTGTGCAGCTTGGTCGAGAGGCCGACGAGGCGCAGCGTCTCCGGCACCTGAGTGCGGATCTGGGCGCGGCTGGCGCCGATCACCTGCAGCGCGTAGGCGACGTTGTCGTAGACGGTGCGGTCGGGGAGCAGCTTGAAGTCCTGGAAGACGGTGCCGATGTTGCGACGCAGCTGCGGGATTTTCTTCTCCGGCAGGGCGCCGATGTCGCGGCCGGCGATGCGGACGGTGCCGTCGGTCACGAGCTCGTCGCGGATCAGCGTCTTGATCAGCGTCGACTTGCCGCAGCCGGTCGGGCCGACCAGGAAGACGAATTCGCCGCGGTCGATCGCCAGCGAGACCCGGTCGAGCGCCATGTGGCCGCCCGGGTAGACCTTGGTGACGTCGCGCAGCTCGATGATCGGCGCGCGCCCGCGCCTCCCCTGCGGCGCCGGCTCGGCGCCCTTCTTTCGCTTCCTCGCTCTGGCCATCGCGGCGATCCTTCTGCGACTACAGGGTGACTCCTGCGTGCCTCCGGACGCGCAAGACCGCGCCCAGACGGTGCGAGTGCCAGGTTAGCGAGGTATTAGCGGACGCTTAAATGCGAGGCGGATGCGGTAAACGACGCTAGAGCGCCGCCTCGACGGCGGTGACGATGCTGTCGGCGTCGATGCCGGCGGCGCGGAGCAAATCGGCCGGGGGGCCGCTGGTCGGTTTGGTCGAGACGGCGAGACGGGTGAGCCGCGTCGTCGTGTCGGATTCGGCCAGAACGCCGGCGACGGTCTCGCCGATGCCGCCCTCGGCCCAGTGATCCTCGACCGTGACGATCGCCCTCGTCTCGGCGGCGGCCCTGAGGATCGCGGCCTCGTCGACCGGCTTGACCGAGTAGAGGTCGATGACGCGAGCGGCTATGCCCTTCTCCGCGAGCCGGTCCGCGGCGACGAGGCTTTCGTGCAGCGTGATCCCGGCGCCGATCAGCGTCACCGCATCGTCGTCGCCGGAGCGAACCGTGCGGCTGCCGCCCACCTCGAAGCTCTCCCCCGCCTCGTAGATCGCCGGGCTGGCGCCACGGGTCGTGCGCAGGTAGCTGATCCCGCTCTGCTCGCGCATCGCGTCGAGCAGGGCAACCGTCTGGTTGGGGTCGCACGGGTAGAGGACGACGCTGCCGTGCACGGCGCGCAGCGAGGCGATGTCCTCGAGCGCCATCTGCGACGGCCCGTCCTCGCCGATCGAGACGCCGACGTGCGAGCCGCAGAGCTTCAGGTCGGCTTCGGAGATCGCCGCCATGCGGACGAAGTCGTAGGCGCGGCTGAGGAAGGCTCCGAAGGTCGAGGCGAACGGACGCCAGCCGCGCACCTGCAACCCCACCGCGGCCGCGACCATCTGCTGCTCGGCGATGTACATCTCGAAGTAGCGGTCGGGGTGCTTGGCGTGGAAGCGCTCGGCATAGGTCGAGTTGCCGACCTCGCCGTCGAGCGCGACGACTTTCTCGTCGATCGCGCCGAGCCAGGCGAGCGCGTCGCCGTAGGCGGCCCGCGTCGCGACCTTCTCCCCCAGCTCGTAGCTCGGCCGCTCGACGCTCTCGCGCGGCAGCTCGTGCGTGGACGCCTCACCGGGCGACTGCACCTGGACGCGCAGGGACCGTTCGCCGCCGAGCTCCTCGATCGCCTCCTGGGGATCGGCGAGCGGCTTGCCGTGGGCGTTTTCCTTGTCCTCGACGGCGGCGACGCCGCGGCCCTTCTTGGTCCGCGCGAAGATCGCCGCCGGGCGGTCGCTCTCCAGCGCCGCCGCGTAGGCCTTGTCGACCGCCTCGACGTCGTGGCCGTCGATCTCCTGCACGAACATCCCGCAGGCGCTCGCCCGCGCGGTCAGCGACGAGGTGTCCCATTCGTGCATCGTCGGGCCGCGCTGGCCGAGCCGGTTGACGTCGACGATGGCGATCAGGTTCTTCAGGCCGACGTACCCCGCGTGCTCGAAGGCCTCCCACATCGAGCCCTCGGCGAGCTCGGAGTCGCCGCAGAGCGTCCAGACGCGGAAGTCCGCCTTCTCCAGCTTCTGCCCCGCCAGCGCGATCCCGATCGCGATCGGCAGGCCCTGGCCGAGCGAGCCGGTCGCCACGTCGACCCAGGGCAGCTCGGGCGTCGGGTGGCCTTCCATCCGCGAGCCGAACTTGCGGAAGCTGAGCAGCTCCTCGTCCTCGATCGCCCCCGCCGCCTTGTAGAGGGCGTAGAGCAGCGGCGAGGCGTGGCCCTTGGAGAAGACGACGTGGTCGTTGGCCGGGTTGTCGGGCGTGTCGAAGTCGTAGCGCAGGTAGCGCGCGTAGAGGACCGCCATCAGCTCGGCCGCCGACATCGAGGAGGTCGGGTGGCCGGAGTTGGCGGCGGCGGCGCAGCGCACCGAGTCGACGCGCAGCTGCTGGGCCAGCTCCTCGAGCTGGTCGAGCGAGGAGCCGCTGTCGAGGATGGTGGCCTGGTCCGTGGACACGCTGGACCGGACTCTACATTCGGCTAGCCGATCGCGACCATTCGCTCGATCGGGATCCGCGCCCGCTCCGCGATCTCGGCGGGGACGCTGACCTCGAACTTCATCTCGCGAAGGCTGTCGCGCAGCTTTGGCAGCGTGATCATCTTCATGTACTTGCAGTAGGCCATCCGGTTCGCCTCGACGAGGGTGGCCGCCGGCGCCGCCTGCTGCAGCGGGTGCAGCATGCCGTTCTCGGTCGCGACGATGAACTCGCCGTCGGGCTTGCGCTGGACGTAGTCGAGCATCTGCCCGGTCGAGAGCATGTGAACCCCCTCCGGCTCCACTTCGCCCGCCGCGACGAACTCCATCACCTGCGTGACGCAGCCGCACTCCGGGTGGACGAGGAACTCGGCGTCCGGGTGGGCGGCGCGCTGGGCGGCGATGTCGTCGGGGCGGATGCCGGCGTGGACGTGGCACTCGCCCGGCCAGACGTGCAGCGAGCGGCCGACCTCCCGCTCGACGTAGGAGCCGAGCCACATGTCGGGGCCGAAGAGGATCTCGGTGTCGGGGCCGTGCTCGCGCAGGATGTGCTCGACCACCTTGACCGCGTTGGAGGAGGTGCAGCAGTAGTCGGTCTCCGCCTTCACCTCGGCCGAGGTGTTGACGTACATGACGACGACCGCGTCCGGGCCGTGCTTCGCCTTCCAGGCGCGCAGTTCCTCGGCCGTGATCGCGTCGGCCAGCGAGCAGCCGGCGTCGGGGTCGGGGATGAGGACCGTCTTCTCGGGCGAGAGGATCGAGGCGGTCTCGGCCATGAAGTGGACCCCGCAGAAGGCGATCACGTCGGCGTCGGACTCGGCGGCCTTGCGGGAGAGGCCGAGCGAGTCGCCGGTGTAGTGGGCGGCCGCCTGGATCTCCGGCACTTGGTAGTTGTGGGCGAGGATCACGGCGTTGCGCTCGGCGGCGAGCTCGCGCACTTCGCGCGAGATCTCCTCGACCTCCTCGGGCGCAAGGTTCAGCATCGTCACCGGCTCGTTGATCGTCGGCAGCTCTCTCATCGCGGTACCTCGGGATACCCCACGGGGCTCCCTGGTCGTCTTATGTTCGCTGGCATGGCTCGCGCCTGAGTCCAGTCGAATGAATGCTGCTCCAAGTCTAGCCTGCGTGGCCGGCGGGTCCTGTCGCGGCGGCCTCCCCCATGTGCTCGGACTTCGTCCTCCGCTATGGGGGTCCCCCGCCGCCGCGCCACCCACCGGAGAGGCCAAGGCGCAAGACTTGTCGGGTGCCTGAGCTACCGGAGGTCGAGATCACCGTGAGGCGACTTAGCGCGTCTTTGACCGGCGCCGAGGTCGAGTCGGTGCTGGCGCCGGGGATGAACGTGATGAAGACCTTCGACCCGCCGCTCGAATCGCTAGCCGGTCGTGAGCTGACCGGCCTGCGGCGGGTCGGCAAGATGCCGGTCGTCGAGTTCGGTGACCTGGCCCTCCTCATCCACCTGATGTCGGCGGGCAGGCTGCGCGTCTACGACAAGCGTGCCTCGCTCAAAGACCGCGCCTCTCGGGTCCTGCTCCGGCTGACCGACGGGCGGGAGCTGCGACTGCGCGAGTACGGGACCAAGCAGCGCGCCTGGGCGAAGCTGCTGCCGGCCGACGCGGTCGAGGGCGACGAGATGGTGGCGACGCTGGGGCCCGAGGCATGGCCGGCGCCGCCGCTGGAGGACTTCGCCGAGCTGATCGCCCAGCTGCGCCACCTCCATCCGCTGCTCCGCCACCAGCGCGACATCGCCGGCATCGGCCGCTCCTGGGTCGACGAGATCCTCTGGGAGGCGCGTCTCTCGCCCTTCAAGAAGGGCTCGGAGCTGGACGACGAGGAGATCGAGCGACTGCACGGCGCGCTGAGCGTTCTCGGCGCGGCGATAGGCCATTACGAGGACACGGTTGGGCCGGAGCTGCCGGAGAGACTGCCGATGCCGCTGCGCATCCACAAACGGGAGGGCGAGCCGTGTCCGCGCTGCGGCACGACGCTCGAGGCGGTCTTCTTCTCAGAGCACCAGACCACGTACTGCCCGGAGGAGCAGACCGCGGGGCGCGTGCTCAAGGACCGACGCCTTTCGCGACTCCTCAAGTGAGGCCCGGCGCCGACGGCTCAGGCCGGCTCGACCAGCAGGCTGAAGTCGAGAGTCGGAGCCGAGTGGGTTATCGCCCCGACCGAGATGAAGTCGACGCCCGTCTCGGCGATCGCGCGAACGGTCGTCAGGTCGACGCCGCCGGAGGCCTCCAGCGCTGGCGGCGAGTCGCCGCCTTCCGACCGACATAACTCGACCGCCCTGCGCAGGGTCGCGACGTCCATGTTGTCGAGGAGCAGACGGTCGGCCCCGGTCCCGAGCGCGTATGCGACCTCTTCGAGGTCGCGGCACTCGACCTCGATCGGCAGGTCGGGACGAGCGCGGCGGGCGGCGTGGACCGCCTTCGCCACCCCGCCCGCGAGGGCGATGTGGTTCTCCTTGATCAGGATCGCGTCGTAGAGGCCCATCCGGTGGTTGGCGCCTCCGCCGGCGGCCACCGCGGCCTTCTCCAGCTCGCGGAGGCCGGGGGTCGTCTTGCGCGTGTCGAGGATGCGGGCGCCGGTCCCCGCAACGGCCTCGACGAAGCGCGCGGTCCGGGTCGCGACCCCCGAGAGGTGGCCGAGGAAGTTGAGCGCGGTCCGCTCGGCGGCGAGCAGGCCTGCCGCAGGGCCGCTGGCGAAGGCGATCTCGGCCGGGACCTCCTCGCGCCACTGCCCCTCGACCATCAGCTTGTCGAGCTCGGCCCCGCACTGGCGCATCGCCTCGCCGACGAGGTCGAGGCCGAAGACGACGCCGGGAGCCTTCTGGACGATCCTCGCCCGCGCGCGGGCGCCGTCGGGGACCGTCGCCGCTGACGTCACGTCGCCGTCACCGACATCCTCGGCGAGGGCGCGAGC
>DASQDJ010000163.1:0-9230 GCA_035634215.1 Solirubrobacterales bacterium
CCAGCAGGGCGTGCGCGGTGCGGACGATCGCGCCGACGTTGCCGGGGTCGCCGACGCCATGCAGGTAGACGCAGGGCGGCGCGATGACCTCTGCCCAGCGCCGTGGCCAGACGGCGATCGCCCGCGTCCCGGAGCCCAGCGTCGAGACCTCGGCGAGCAGGCCGAGCTCGACCTCCTCGCCCTCCAACCCGCTGTCGGCGGCGACCAGGACCGTGCGCGGCTCCGCGCCCGCCGCCAGCCCGACGAGGAGCAGATCCTCACCCTCGGTCACGAACAGCCCCTCGCGCTCGCGGTGCTTGCGGTCGCGCAGCTTGCGGACCAGCTTCAGCTTCTCGTTGTGGGGGCTGACGATCATCTGTGTCTTTCTTCGTGGTGTCGGGTTCGTGTGGGGTCGCATTTCTCCTAGAACGCCCGGGCCAACCCCGGACAAACAAAAAACGGGCCGTGAAGACGGCCCGCCCGGGAAAGTGGAGTGTCGCCTGCCGCTTCTAGGCGGCGGCGCCCTCCCGGGCCAGCTCCACGAATCGGCGGAACGCATCGCGGTCGTTGACCGCGATGTCGGCGAGCATCTTGCGGTTGACCTCGACGCCGGCTTTGCCGAGGCCGTTGATCAGCTGCGAGTAGCTCATCCCCTCCAGCCGCGCGGCCGCGTTGATCCTCGTGATCCAGAGACGGCGGAACTCGCGCTTGCGGTTGCGCCGATCGCGGTACGCGTACATGCCGGACCGCTGCACCTGCTCTTTGGCGAAGCGGTAGGAGGAATGCTTGCGGCCGTAGTAGCCCTTCGCTTCCTTCAACACCTTGCGCCGCTTCTTGCGGGCGTGGACCGAGCGCTTGACGCGGCTCACTTGCCGCCTCCCAACAGGGTCCGCACCTTCTTGACGTCGGCCGGCGCGATCTCGACCGGCCGCGCCATGCGCCGCTTCCGCTTCGGCGACTTTTTCTCCAGGATGTGGCTGGAGAAGGCACGCCGGCCACGGAGCTTGCCCTTGGCGGTCTTGCGGAAGCGCTTCTTGGCGCCTGAGTGGGTCTTCATCTTCGGCATCGGGAGGGGTATTGAAGCAGACCGGCCGCCGTGCTCGTCGGAGCCGCCTGCGACGCCGGTACGCTGCCGCGCGATGCGGATCGTCTACGTGATCGGGACCCGCCCCAACTTCGTCAAGACGGCGCCGGTGATCGCCGCGCTGCGCGAGCGGCTGCCCGAGGGTCGTCACACGATCGTCCACACGGGCCAGCACTACGACCGGCTCATGTCGGAGGTCTTCTTCGAGGAGCTCGGCGTGCCCGCCCCCGACCACATGCTCGAGGTCGGCTCGGGCAGCCACGCCGCGCAGACCGCCCGCACGATGGAGCGGCTCGAGCCGGTCCTGGTCGACGAGGAGCCGGACCTGCTGCTCGTCCCCGGCGACGTCAACTCGACCCTGGCCGCGGTCCTGACCGCGACCAAGATGCACATCCCGGTCGGTCACATCGAGTCGGGGCTGCGCAGCTTCGACCGCACGATGCCCGAGGAGATAAACCGGATCGTCGCCGACGAGTTCTCCTAACACCTCTTCCTGCACAGCGACGAGGCGATCGAGAACCTGCGAGCCGAGGGGATCGCCGACGAGCGCATGCATTTCGTCGGCAACACGATGATCGACACCCTCGTGGCACTGGAGGAGCGGATCCGCGCGGCGGGCTCTGCGGCCAGGCTCGGCGTCGAGCCGGGCGCCTACGTCCTCGTCACCCTGCACCGGCCGGCGCTGGTCGACGGCGAGTTGCTGCCCGAGACGGTGGCCAGGCTGGCGGCGCTGGCGCGTGAGATGCCCGTCGTCTTCCCCGTGCATCCCCGCACGCGGAAGATGATGGAGGCGATCGAGTCAGACCACCCGGGCCTGCTTCTTGCCGACCCGCTCGGCTACGTCGACTTCCTCTCGCTCGTCGCCGACGCCGGAGCCGTCCTCACCGACTCCGGCGGCATCCAGGAGGAGACGACCTACCTGGGCATCCCCTGCTTCACCCTGCGCGCCAACACCGAGCGCCCGGTAACGATCCGCGCCGGCACCAACACCCTGCTCGGCCTCGACCCCTCGGCCATCTCCCGCATACCCGCCGAGCTGGCGGAGCGGTCCGGAGATTCCCCTCCCCCTCCTCCTATGTGGGACGGCAAAGCAGCGCAGCGCATCGCCGACGTCCTGGCATAAGGCCTGCCCCGGTAGGGGATGGAACGTCTTGTACTTTTTCCGCGGCGCGGCTAACGGACGGCCGCTAACGAGCTTCGGAAAAAGTTAAGTGGAATCCCCTGCCGGGGCAGGCCCCTCGCCCTCTGCCGGGGCGGGCCCCTCGTCCCCCGCCGGGGCAGTCCCCTCAGACTCGGGCGCCTCGCTCTCCGGGGGCGCCTCGTCCTTCTGCGCCTCGGCCCGCGCCTCTTTGCTGGGCGCCAGCATCATGCTCATGTTGCGCCCTTCCTGCAGCGGTTCGGACTCGATCGTCGCCAGCCCGTCGAGGTCCTCGTAGAGGCGCCGCAGGAGCGCCCGGCCACGCTCGGGGTGGGCCTGCTCGCGGCCGCGGAACATGATCGTGATCTTCACCTTGTTCTGGTGACGCAGGAAGCGCTCGACGTGACCCTTCTTGGTCTCGTAGTCGTGGTCGGCGATCTTCGGCCGCAGCTTTATCTCGCGGACGTTGACCTGCTGCTGGTGCTTGCGCGCCTGCTTCTGCTTCTGCTCCTGCTCGTACTTGTACTTCGAGTAGTCGAGCAGGCGCGTGACCGGTGGCTTGGATCCCGGCGCGACCTCGACCAGGTCGAGGTCGGCGTCCTGGGCACGTTTGAGGGCCTCGTCGATCTCGACGATGCCGAGCTGCTCGCCGTCGGCGCCGATCAGGCGCACCTTTGGCACACGAATCCGCTCGTTGATGCGAGTCGTGTCGCGCTCCGGCGGTCGCCGGTCGAACCTGCGGGGGACCGGCACTATCTGGAGGAGCTGTGGAACGTCAAGAGGATTGGGTGTCCGGAGGCGACCACGGGACGCTCAGCGGCGCGGGGTGTTTGGGATGCCTGCGAACAAGTGCCCGGAGTATAGAGGCAGGATGGCCGCCCAGCGCCGTGCGGCTCAGGCGTCGCCTTCCTCCTGGCGCTCCTCGGAGTGGACGCGCTCGGCGAACTCCGCCAGTCGCATTGTCCCCAGCTCCCCGCCTTTGTGGGAGCGCACGGCGACCTCGCCGCTCTCTTCCTCGCGGTCGCCGACCACGAGCATGTAGGGGTAGCGGCCCAGTTCGGCGTCGCGCACCTTCTTGCCGATCGACTCCGAGCGCCAGTCGACCTCGACGCGCACCCCCAGCTCGCGCAGCTCGGCGGCGACCACCGCGCCGTGACTGGTATGTCGGTCGGAGATCGGCAGGACGATCGCCTGCACCGGCGCCAGCCAGACCGGGAAGCGGCCGGCGTAGTGCTCGATCAGGATCCCGACGAAGCGCTCCATCGAGCCGAGCAGGGCGCGGTGGATCATCACCGGCCGTCGCTGCGCGTCCTCCGCGTCGGTGTAGGTGAGGTCGAAGCGCTCCGGCATGAAGAAGTCGACCTGGCAGGTGCCGCACTGCCAGGAGCGGCCGAGCGCGTCGGTGATGTGGAAGTCGATCTTGGGGCCGTAGAAGGCGCCGTCCCCGGGGTTGAGCGTGAAAGGCCGATCCTGGCTCTCCAGCGCGCCGCGCAGCGCGTCCTCGGCCTGCTGCCACTGCTCGTCGGTCCCGATCGACTTCTCCGGCCGGGTCGAGAGCTCGATCCGCACATCCTCGAAGCCGAAGCGCGCGTAGAGCTCGTCGATCGCCTCGCAGACGCCGGTCACCTCGTCGACGATCTGCTCGGGGGTGCAGTAGATGTGAGCGTCGTCCTGGACGAAGGCGCGGACGCGGAGCAGCCCGTGCAGGACCCCCTCCCGCTCCGCGCGCGAGACCTGGCCGAACTCGGCGAGCCGCAGCGGCAGCTCGCGGTAGGAGTGGCGGTCGGAGCCGTAGACGAGGCAGGCGCCGGGGCAGTTCATCGGCCGCACCGCGAACTCGCGCTCGCGCGACTCGGTGAAGTACATGTTCTCGCGGTAGTTGTCCCAGTGGCCGGAGCGGTGCCAGAGGTCGACGTCCATCACGTGCGGCGTCTTGATCTCCTGGTACTCGCGCTTGCGCAGCTGCTTCTGCACCTCGGCCTCGACCAGGCGCAGCAGCGTCGTGCCGTGCGAAAGCCAGAAGGGCATGCCGGGGGCCTCCTCCCGGAGCATGAAGAGGCCGAGCTGCGGGCCGAGGCGGCGATGGTCTCGCGCCTTGGCTTCCTCGATCCGCTCCAGGTGGGCCTCGAGGTCCTTCTTGGAGAGGAAGGCCGTGCCATAGATCCGGGTCAGCATCTGGCGCGTCTCGTCGCCGCGCCAGTAGGCGCCGGCCAGCGAGGTCAGCTTGACCGCCTCGATGCGGCCGGTGGACGGCGCGTGCGGGCCGCGGCAGAGGTCCTCGAAGGGGCCGTTGCGGTAGAGCGAGACGGCCTCGACCCCTTCGTCGCGAACGAGGTCCTCGATCAGCTCGACCTTGTAGTCCTGGCCCTGGGCGCGGAAGAGCTCGATCGCCTCCTCGGGCGGCAGGTCGCGCCGCTCGAAGCTCTCGTCGGCGGCGATGTGCTCGCGCATCGCCGCCTCGATCCGCTCCAGGTCGTCCTCGGTGACGCGCACGTCCGGGGGGAACTCGAAGTCGTAGTAGAAGCCGTTCTCGATCGGCGGGCCGATCGTCACCTTGGTGCCGGGGTAGAGCTCGAGCACCGCCTCGGCCATGACGTGGGCGGCGTCGTGGCGGATCAGCTCGAGCGCCTCCTGGTCGCGGCCGGTCACGATCGCAATCTCGGCGCCGTCGGGGAGCGGCGCGCCGAGGTCGCGCGGGGCGCCGTCGACCTTGATCGCGAGCGCGGCCTTGGCGAGGCCGGGGCCGATTGCCGCGGCGGCGTCGGCGCCGGTCGCGCCGTTGGGCAGCTCGAGGCTGGCGCCGTCGGGCAGAGTGACGGTGATCCGCGTCGTCGCCTCCATTTCGCCCATGCTACGGCCCTTGGCGTGCCTGACGGACCGCGATCAGGGGGCAGGGGCTCTGACCCTGGACCGGGCCGGGCCGCTCCCAAAGCAGGTAGGGAGCGGCTCGGCGCCGGAGTGCGAAGCCGCGGAAGGGAGCCCGATCGATGGCCTCCGCGGTCACGACGAAGCGGACACCGGGCGGCGGCGTGCCGTCGGTGGCGCTCTCGCGCTCGATGCAGACCCGCCCGCCGCGCAGCTCCCAGGCCAGGAAGCGCTCGCCCTGTTCCTCGTCGAGGAGCCGGTCGGGTGCGATGACGAGCGTCGAGTCGGCGGCGATCAGCGGTCGCAGCGCGGTGAGGCGCGGCGAGTACTCGGTCGGCCCGACCGGCGCGTTGGCGAAGGCGAGCAGCGAGCAGCCGGCGGCCGCGACCCCATAAACGGCGGCAATGGCGCCTTTTGCCCGCATAGCGGGCACAACGCGCCAAACTCGATCCGTACCCACGAAGGGCAACAGGGTCGCGAGCGTCACGAGCGGGGCCCCCACCTGCAACGCCTTCGCCGCGGTGTAGGGCGTGCCGCCGACGCGAGCGGCGACGTAGAGGCCGGCCGCGGCGGTCAGCCCACCGACCACCGCCCGCTCGCGCCACCGCCAGCACTGCACCAGGCCATAGATCAGCAGCGCCGTCCCAAATGCCGCCCCCAGGTAATAGACGACGGCCGGAACCGCCCCGTCCCCCGGCGCCACCCTGAAATCGCCCGAGGGCCAGATACCGAGCGCCGCGAAGGGAGAGAGCTGGCCGAAGAGGTTGCCCAGCCCGGGCCCGCTGGGGTCGAAGGTCTCGAACCGCTGGAAGTCGATCATCCGCCCTAGCTCCGGCAGGACGCCGATCAGGAAGACGGCGAAAGCCAGCAGCAACGGCTTCAACGGCAGCTTCCACTCGAGCAGGAGCCAGACGAGGAAGGCGCCGCCCAGCCAGAGAAGGCCGGGGAAGCTGTAGACGTAGACCGAGCCGGTCGCGATCAGCGCGGCAGGCACGAAGCGCAGCGGCAGCTCGCGCCATTCGGGGTTACCAGCCGCCTCGCGCAGCGAGAGGACGAAGGCGAGCAGGAAGAGCGCCTGCATCGTCTCCTTGAAGGAGCCCTGCGCGTAGTAGGAGGCGACGAGGTACGGCAGGCCGACGAGCAGCGCGGCGGCGGCGCGGCGCGCGAGCGGCTGGTCCTCGAAGGCCGCCAGCGCGACGAGTGGCGCCAGGACCGCGACGGCGAGCGTCAAACCACTGAAGCCTTGGACCAGGCCGATGCCGAATCCGTCGTTCAAGGCGGCGACGACGGCATGTGGGCCGAGTGGATAGCCCTGGACGTCGAGCTGGGAGTCGGCGCCCACCGCCAGCCGGTCGGCGGCGAGCAGGTGCTGCGACATGTCCGGGTTGAAGCCGGTCCCGAGGATCCCGAAATGGCCTTCGACCAGGAAGGGCAGGCTCGCGACCGCGGCGGCCGGCAGCGCGACGGCAAGGCCGGCCATCGCCGCCCCCCCTTCCCCTCGCCTCCGCCAGAGGAAGACGGCCGAGCCGAGGGCCAGGGCGGCGATCAGCGCGGCCGCCATTCCCCCTTCGCCCGGCCCGTCCGCGGCGCCCCAACAGGTTCCGCAGACGATCGCCAGCCCAACGGCCGCGGAGAGCCAGCTCCATCGCCGCACCCCGCACAGCGCAAGGGCGCCCTGCCCGATCGTCAGCGAGGCGACGCCGACCGCCAGAGCGGCTGAGTAGGTCGCGACCACAGGGCGGCGAGCCTAATCGACGCCCGCGTCGCAAATTGCCGCCTGCGGAGCCGCAAACAAATCAGTTTGCAATATACCTCCGGTATTACTCATATAGCTTTGAGCTAGTCCGCAGCGCGACGGGTGGCAACGGCGACTGGGAACTCGTGCGAGAAGCCACGGCTCGCCGGCGCCACCCATCCGCGCGCGGACTTCTAAGAAAGAAAGGCGGCGAGGCAAGCCGACCCGAGACGATGGGCGCTACTGGGCTCGAACCAGTGACCTCCAGCTTGTCGAGCTGGCGCTCTCCCAACTGAGCTAAGCGCCCCGGGAGCCTGAATCTAGCAGCGCGCCCAAGCGAGTCGCCCGCAAGGGCTCAAGTTCTCGCTGCAAGCGCCGATGCAAGCTGTGCAACTTTTTCCCAGACAGGGTGTTTACCTATCTAGAGTCGCCAACCGTAAGAGCTTCCAAAGACTTGAGGACCGACGAGCCAGGGAGACCGTGATCTGACTGGTGGCACGTCCTTCGGAACCAAAGGGCCCCGCAAGGGGCCCTTTTCCGTTGTGGAGGCCGCCTCAAGCCTCGGTAAGGGCCGAGGCCGCCCCCGCCCACGTTCCCTGCCTCAACAGCGGGATCGCGTTCCCCTCGCGATCGACGCCGTACACCTCGACCTCGGGCGAGCCGATCATCAGGTCGAGGTGATGGTCGCTGGCGTTGGCGGCCTGGCGGCTCGACGAGGGGACGAGGGACGGGAACCCGTAGCCGAGCGCGATGTGCGAGGCGGCGTTCTCGTCGAGCAGGATCTCACCGAAAGTCTGGCCGAGGTTGGCGACGCGGCTGTCGACGTCGACGAGCGCCAACTCCCCGAGCCGGGCGGTGCCTTCGTCGCGGGCGACGAACTCGCGCAGCGCCGCCGCCTCCGGCGGGCCGTCGATCTCCACCACCCGTCCCCCGCGGAAGCGCAGGCTGACGCCTTCGATCCGCCGGCCGCCGATCACCACCGGTCGGGTGAGGCGAACGTGCCCGTCCACTCGCGCGGTGTCGGGGGTCGTGTAGACCTCCTCGGTCGGCAGGTTGGGGACGAACCCGACCCCCCCGGGAGTGACCAGCTCCGCCCGCTCCCAACGCACTCCTTCGATCAGCCCGATCGTCAGGTCGGTTTCCGGCCCCTCGAAGCGGACCGCGTGCAGCTCCTGCGCCGTGAGCCAGGCGGCGCGGTCGCGTAGGGCCGCCAGTCGCTCTTTCCAGGCGGCGATCGGGTCGGGTGCGTCGAGCCTGCAGACGTGGGCGATGTCAGCCCACAAGGCCGCCATCGCCTCGTCGATCGGAAGCTGTGGCCGCAGTTCCGCCGCCCATCCCTCCGTCGCCGCGGGAACGATCGTCCAGTTGATCGCCCGGGTGGCGTCGCGCCATTGGGCGCTCGGGCCCTGGCTCGCGAGGGCGACGCGATGCGGGTCGAAACGATCGAGGAGCCCAGGTGAGGTCGGCCCGGTGACGAGGATGCTCGCGCCGCCGCGCGCGACCAGGCCTCGCACGCGCTCCCTCTCCCAGTCCGGCACGTGGGAGAGGCTCGCGTGCGGAGCGGCTTCGATCCGCGCGGCCTGGACGAGCGGGTCGGTGATCTCGACGTCAACGAACTCCGCCCCTCGCGCGTAGGCGGCGGCGGCGATCGCCCGCACCACCTCCAGGTGCCCGGTCTCGCCGGAGACCTCGACGTGCTGGCCGGGCTGGACGTTGGCGCCGACGCCGACCGCAAGCTCCGCCAGCGCCTTGACCGTGCTCTGACTGCGCGCCGCTCCCCAGCTGGCATCCGGCTGAGACGGGCCGACGTGAACCGGGGCGACGGGGGATCCGCGATCCGTCGACTCCCGATCCGCGCGGATCACTCGCAGCAGCGCCTCCACCACCCGCGGGTCGAAGTGCGATCCGGCGCAAGCCTCCATCTCGGCGACCGCGTCTCGTAGGGACATCGCCCGCCGGTAGGACCGCGTCGTCGTCATCGCGTTGAACGCGTCGCAGGCGCTGACGACCCGCGCCTCGATCGGGATCTCCTCCCCCCGCAGGCCGTCGGGATAGCCGCTCCCGTCCCAGGCCTCGTGAGAGGCGCGGACGATGGTGCCGATCTCGGTCATGAAGCCGCCGATCCGCTCCAGCATCTTCTGCCCCTCGATCGTGTGGGTCTTGACGACCTCCCACTCACGCTCGTTCAGCTTGCCGGCCTTGTTGATGATCTCGTTCGGGATCGCGATCTTGCCGACGTCGTGGAGCAGCGCGCCGAACTCGACGTTCCGCCTCTGCGCCGGATCCAGCCCCAGCTCGGCGGCGACGAAGTCGAAGCCGAACTGGGCGGCCAGGGCGAGGAGGAGGACGCCGAAGCGGGAGTCGGGGCTGGGATCGCCCGCGAGGGCGAGGACGACGGCGGGGCCGATCGCGAACCAGGAGTTGCCCGC
>DASQDJ010000164.1:0-7320 GCA_035634215.1 Solirubrobacterales bacterium
GCCGCACCCGCCCGGCGTCGTCGAGGTGACCGTCGAGACGGCCGGCGGCTCGAGCGCCGCGTCGACCGCCGACCGCTACGAGTACCAACCGGTGCCGCCGCCGGAGCTCGAGCCGGACGTTCCGCCGGCTCTGACCGGGCTGAGGCTCTCGCCGTCGGCCTTCGCCGCCGCCACGCGGGGGCGGAGCGCCATGGCCGCGGCTCGGGCCGGGACGGTCGTCAGCTTCCGCAGCTCCGAGGCGGCTCGCCTCAGGTTCCGCGTCCAGCGGCGCGTCGGGCCGCGCTACCTGCGGGTGCGCGGCTCGTTTCGGCGCGCGGCGACCGCCGGCCAGAACTCCTTCCGCTTCACCGGCCGTCTGCGCGGGACAGCCCTGCGACCCGGCAGCTACAGGCTCGTGGCGCGCGCCTTCGACTCGGGCGGGAATCCCTCGAAGCCGGTACGACGCAGCTTCCGTGTCATCCCCTGAGCCGCGAGCCGCGAGCCGACATAGACTGCGCGCGATGGGACCGCTGGATCGGCCGTGGCGCTTGCGGGGGGCCGTCCTCGCGCTTGCCGCCGTGGTCGGCGTGGTCGCCCTGATCGTCTCCGGCGACGACGACGACGGCTCGCCGGCCGCCGTGGCTCCCGAGGTCCGGATCGTCGAGGCCGAGGAGCTCGCGGGCCTCGCCGCCAGCCTCGGCCATCCGGTCTACTGGGCCGGGCCGCAGCCCGGGGCCGAGCTGGAGCTGACCCAGAACGAAGACGGCAGCGTCCAGCTTCGCTATGTCGAAGCGGGCGCCCCGCTCGGCGAGGAATCTCCTGACGTGCTCACGATCGGCACCTACCCGCTGCCCGACCCGCGCGCCGCCCTGCGGACCTTCGCCGCCGAACCCGGCTCGGTGGTGCGCCGCTCGCGGAAAGGCCTGGAAGTGTTCAGCAACGAAACGAGCCCGTCGAGCGTCTATTTCGCCAGCCCCGACGACAGCGTCCAGGTGGAGGTCTACGACCCCTCGCCCGAGCGCGCGCTCGGGCTGGCGCTCTCGGGCCAGGTGCGGCCGGCCGGCTGAGGGGGCGGGGAGATGAGCATGTTCGTGGCCTGGGTCGTCTATCCGCTGGTCCTGCTCGCGCTCTGCGCGGGGGTGGGCCTGCTCGTCGACGTCGTCTGCGGCCGCCGGCTCCCGGGCGCTTTGATCGCGCCGACCGGCTTCGCGGCGATCGTCGTCGTCGCTCAGTTCACGAGCCTGGGCGACTCGACCGCGGACCTGACCGTTCCTCTCGTCGCCGTCCTCGCGGCCGCCGGGGCGGGGCTGGCGCTGCCGTGGCGCTTCGGCAGGCCGGCCACGGCCCCGGCCGTCGCCGCGCTGGCGGTCTTCGCGGTCTTCGGCGCCCCGGTGATCCTGTCCGGCGAGCCGACCTTCGCCGGCTACATAAAGCTGGACGACACCGCGACCTGGCTCGCCCTCACCGACCAGGCGATGGAGCGCGGCCGCGACCTCGAGGGGCTCGAAATCTCCACGTATCGAGCGACGCTCGAGGCGAACCTCCCGGGTGGCTATCCGGTCGGCGTCTTCCTGCCGTTTGGCACGGCGGCGGAGCTGATCGGCACCGAGCCGGCCTGGGCCTTCCAGCCCTATCTCTCCTTCTTGGCGGCGATGCTGGCGCTCTGCCTCTGGCGCATCCTCGGCGAGGCGGTCTCTGGGCCGCGCCTGCGCGCCTTCGCCGTCTTCCTCGCCGCCCAGCCGGCGCTGCTGTTCGGCTACGCCATGTGGGGCGGCATCAAGGAGCTGGGCGCCGCCGCTCTCGTCGCCCTGGGCGCTGCGCTGGCCCCGCGTCTCATCGGCGCAACCGAGGTTGGCCACACTGGAGGGGGGTCGACGTCGGTTGCGTCGCACGTGCGGGCTGTCGTGCCGTTCGCGCTCGCCGCCGGCGCTTTGGTGGGCCTGCTCAGCGTCGGGGGCCTGGTCTGGTTCGGGCCGATGCTGCTGGCCGGCGCGCTCCTCTCCCTGCGCGCGGCCGGCGGCCGCGCCACCGGCCTGCGGGCGGGTACCCTCGCCGCGGCGACGCTCGTCTTCTCGTTGCCCGTCCTCATCGCCGGCGGCTTCAACCCGTTCCAGTCCGGCCTCACCGCCGAAAGCGAGATCGGCAACCTGATCGGCCCGCTCGATCCCCTGCAGGCGCTTGGCATCTGGCCGGCGGGGGATTTCCGGGTCGCTCCCGACGGGACCGTGGCGACCGCCGTCCTGATCGCGCTCGGGCTGCTCGCCGCCGGGCTGGGCCTCTGGGCCGCCTGGCGTCACCGCGCCGTGCCGCTGCTCCTCTTTTCCTCGGCGCTCCTCGCCGCGCTGGCGATCGTCCTCGTCGGCTCGCCCTGGGTGGACGGCAAGGCGCTGGCGACCGTCGCGCCGGTGGCGCTCAGCCTTGCCGTCGCCGGCGCGGTCGCCGCGCTGCGCCTCGACCGGCCGACCGGGGTGGCTCTGCTGGCGGTGGTCGCCGGCGGGGTGCTCTGGTCCAACGTCGTCGCTTTCGGCAGCGTCGACCTGGCGCCGCGCGACCAGCTCGAGGAGCTGGAGCGGATCGGCGACGAGTTCGCCGGCCAGGGCCCCGCGCTGATGACCGAATACAACCCGTACGGCGCCCGCTACTTCCTGCGCGAGCTGGACGCCGAGGGCGCCTCCGAGTTGCGCGTGCGGCCGGTCTACCTGCGCGACGGCAGCACCGCGGAAAAGGGAGAAGCCGTGGATGTCGAGGAGATCGCCGAGGACTCGTTGTACGAATACCGAACGCTCGTACTGCGCCGCTCCCCGGTCCGCAGCCGACCCCCCTCGGTCTACGAGCTCCTCTGGTCGGGCGACTACTACGAGGTGTGGCAGCGCCCGCTGGCGCCGAGCGGCCTGCCGCCCGAGCGCCTCCCGCTGGGGGACGGCGAACTGCGGCCGGCCGCGGTCCCCAAATGCTCGGAAGTCCACGGCCTTGGGCTGGTGCTGCTCAACAACGGCGCTCGCGGCGTCCGCATGCTCGCGGCCCGCCACGCGCCCGTCTACGACGCCACCAGCGGCAACCTGCGCGTGGCGAGCGACGGGCCCTACGAAGCGTGGCTGATGGGCTCGGTGCGCGGCGCCGTCGACCTCTACGTCGACGAGGAGCGCGTGGGCGGCGCCCGCCACTCGCTCCAGAACCACGGCGGCTTCGTCTCGCTCGGCGAGGTCGAGCTGTCCGCGGGCTCGCACGGCGTGCGCCTCGACTTCGGCGGCGCGGACCTGCACCCGGGGAGCGGCGGCTTCCCACGCCCCGAAGCCGGTCCGTTGCTCTTCACTCCCGCGACGGACGGGCCAGGCGAGCTGATCTCCGTCCCGGTCGAGGACGCCGACCGCCTCTGCGGCAAGGAGTGGGACTGGATCGAGGCGGTCGAAGCGGGCTAGGAGCTCGCCGCCGAATCCCTTCTCGCTGGCGTTTCGCGTCGCTCGCCGCGCTGACAACCGCCGCACCGGCGCTCGTCCGTCTGCCGCTAAAGTGGACTCGTCCGCCCGGGTAGCTCAGCTGGTAGAGCACTTCCATGGTAAGGAAGGGGTCACGGGTTCGAGTCCCGTCCCGGGCTTACTGGCTGCGTAGCCAGTCGGCGCTGTAGGCTGCGGCGCCCATGGACTTCGCGCTGACCGACGAGCAGCAGGACTTCGTCGCCGCGATCCGCGACTTCTGTGCGCGCGAGTGCGGAACCCAGGAGCAGCGTGAGCGGCTCACCGAGGGCCACCGGCTGCACCACAACTTCGACCTCTACAGGCAGATGGCCGAGCTCGGCTGGCTCGGCGTGACGATCCCCGAGCGGTACGGCGGCGCGGCCGGCTCGATGCTCGACGCCTGCCTCTTCATGGAGGAGACCTCGCGCGGCATGGCGCCGATCGGCGGCTACGCGACGACGCTTATCGTCGCCGGCGCCACCCAGCGCTTCGGCAGCGAGGAGCAGAAGCGCGAGATCCTCGGCGGCATCGCCCGCGGCGCCGTCGAGGCGATCGCGATGACCGAGCCGGAGGCGGGCTCCGACGTTGGCGCTCTGACCACCTCGGCGGAGCGGGTCGACGGCGGCTTCGTCCTCAACGGCCAGAAGGTCTTCATCTCCAACGCCCACATCGCCGACCACGTCCTCGTCGTCTGCCGCACGAACAAGGGCGAGTCCAAGCACGAGGGCCTCTCGATGATCTGGCTGCCCCGCGAGACGCCAGGCATGGAGATCGTCCCGATCAAGACGATGGGCGGCGAAGAGACCAACCACCTCTACCTGACCGACGTCGAGGCGCCGGAGGACGCCGTGCTCGGCGAGGTGGACCAGGGCTGGACGCAGCTGATGGCCGGCCTCAACGTCGAGCGCCTGATCCTCGCCGCGACGATGCTCGGCATCGCCCAGCGCGCCTTCGACGACGCCCTCGCCTACGTCAAGGAGCGCAGGCAGTTCGGCCGCCCGATTGGCTCCTTCCAGGCCCTCCAGCACCGCCTCGCCGACATGGCGACCGAAATCGAGTCGGCCCGCCTGATGACCTACTGGGTGGCGACGCTGACCGACGAGGCGCCCGACCGGATGCTGCCGCGCGAGGCCTCGATGGTGAAGCTGCACGTCACCGAGGTCGCCAAACGGGTCGCCGTCGAGGGCATGCAGCTGATGGGCGGCTACGGCTACTCCTCCGAGTACGACATGGAGCGCCTCGTCCGCATGACCATGGTCTCGACGATCTACGGCGGCACGTCGGAGATCCAGCGCAACATCATCGCCAAGACCTACGGGCTGTAGCGCCCATCTCGCTATGGCGGGTGTATGCCATACTCATCGTATGCGCACGACGCTCGACATAGACGACCGTCTGATGGAATCGCTGATGGCCCGTCACCCCGGCGAGAGCAAGACCAAGGCAGTGGAGGCGGCGATCGAGGAGCACCTGCGGCGGGGAGCAAAAGACCGGCTCTTGGCGCTGCGCGGGAAACTCGATATCGAAGACGTTTCGGCCGAGATGCGAGCGATCGACAGGCGAATCTAGTTGGTTCTGCCTGACACCTCGGCGTGGATTCCTTACTTTCGGGACGGCGAAAGCGTTGAGGCCGACCGACTCGCCAGCCTGATCGACGCCGGGGAAGTGGCTACCTGCGGGCCCGTCGTCGCGGAGCTGCTCGCTGGTTCTGATCAGAGGCAGGAGCTGCTCTTGCTCGAGACGCTGATCGACCTGCCGTGGGCGAGGCTGGATGTCTTGGGTTGGCAGGACGTGGGTCGGGTCGCCCGTGAGTTGCGGCAGAGAGGACAGAAGTTGCCGCTCACCGACCTCGCCATCGCGGTCGCCGCCGCCCGCGCCGATCATGCCCTCTGGAGCTTCGATTCCGACTTCGAGCGCATCCGGACCGTCCTCCCGGAGCTCGACCTGTACGACCCCTCCTGAGCACCGGGACGAGGGCGCCGCGGCTGCCGCTCCCGCGCTATCCTTCGGGCCAGCCTCGCGCCCTGGGCCCGAGGTTTTTCCTTGTAACGACTCAGAACGGCAACGAGGGGAAGATGGCTCGCGGAGATGTCCGCATCGCGGTAACGCTGGCTTGCGAAGACTGCAAGCGGCGCAACTACCAGACCAACAAGTCGCGGCGAAACACGCCGGACCGGATCGAGATGCGCAAGTTCTGCCGCTGGTGCGGCAAGCACACCGCGCACAAGGAGACCAGGTAGGCGGCGATGGCCAAGACGCGCGCACAGCGCAAGGCCGAGAAGCGGGCCCGCGAAGCCGAAGAAAAGAAGCACGCGGGCGTCAGGCGCGACACCGAGTCCCAGGCCCAGCACGACACCCAGGTCGGCGTTTCCGGCGAGGTGGCCGAGGTCGAGGCGGTCGAGGCGGGGATCCGCGCCGGCGCCCCCGAGACGGCGCTCGAGACCCCCGATGCGCCCAAGCCGAGCCGCGCCCAGAAGCGCGCCGAGGCAAAGCAGGCCAAGGAAGCCGAGAAGCGCACCCGCGAGGAGCAGAAGCGCAAGGAGCGCGAGCAGCTCGCCAAGCGCCAGAAGCAAGCCGCGGCGGAGCGCCAGCGGAGCGGCGTCTCGGGCTTCATCGCCTCGTGCTGGGCGGAGCTGCGCAAAGTCCAGTGGCCCGACCGCGACACGCTCGTCCAGGCGAGTGCCGTCACCATCGTCTTCGTGGCGGTCGCGGCCGCCTACCTCGGCGTCCTCGACGCGGCCTTCAACTTCCTGATCCAGCGGATCATCTAGCCGCCCCAATAACGCCGCACCGCGGAACCCCGACAACCCCCTAACGAAGAGAGCTTTCACTCAGATGTATCGCTGGTACGTGATCAACACCTACTCCGGGCACGAGAACAAGGTCAAGCACAACCTCGAGCACCGTGTGCAGACGATGAGCCAGAACCGCAACGTGCGGCAGGTCGTCGTCCCCACCGAGCAGGTGATGGAGGTCAACAAAGAAGGCCAGAAAGAACCGAAGGAGAAACGGACGATGCCCGGCTACGTCCTGGTCAACATGGAGATGACCGACGACGCCTGGGGCCTGGTCAAGAACACCCCCGGCGTCACCGGCTTCGTCGGCTCGCGCAACAAGCCGGTGCCGCTCTCCAAACCCGAGGTCGACCGTCTCCTGCACCGCGAGACCGCCGAGCGACCGCGCACCCAGGCGCAGTTCTCGATCGGCGAGTCGGTCAAGGTCATCTCCGGGCCGCTCTCCGACTTCTCCGGCGAGATCGCCGAGATCAACGAGGACGCCGCCAAACTCAAGGTGCTGGTCTCGATCTTCGGCCGCGAGACGCCGGTCGAGGTGGGCTACGACCAGGTCAAGAAGATCTAGCCCGGCCCGCTACCCTCTCCGATCCCGATGGCAAAGAAACTCCTCACCACGATCAAGCTGCAGATCCAGGCGGGCAACGCCAACCCGGCGCCGCCGGTCGGCCCTGCCCTGGGCCAGCACGGCGTCAACATCATGGACTTCTGCAAAGCCTTCAACGCCCAGACCCAGGGCGAGGGCGGCACGATCATCCCGGTCGAGATACGCGTCTACGAGGACCGCTCCTTCGACTTCATCACCAAGACGCCGCCCGCCGCCGTCCTGATCCGCGAAGCGATCGGGATCAAGAAGGGCTCGGGCGAGCCGCACGTCAACAAGGTCGGGACGATCTCGATGGACCAGGTGCGCCAGATCGCCGAGCGCAAGATGCCCGACCTCAACGCCAACGACCTCGACGCCGCCTCGAAGATCATCGCCGGCACCGCCCGCTCGATGGGCGTCGACGTGGAAGGACAGCTCTGATGGCGGGCAAGCGAGGCAAGGCGTTCCGAGAGGCCTACGAGAAGGTCGACCGCAACCATCACTACGA
>DASQDJ010000165.1:0-13996 GCA_035634215.1 Solirubrobacterales bacterium
CGCTGATGCTGATGCCGAAGCGGGTCAAGCATCGCAAGCAGTTCCGCGGCCGGATGCGCGGAAACACGAAGGGCGGCAGCAGCGTCGCCTTCGGCGAGTACGGGATCAAGGCGATCGAGCGCGGCTGGATCACCAACCGCCAGATCGAGGCCGCCCGTATCGCGATGACCCGCAAGATAAAACGAGGCGGCAAGGTCTGGATCAACGTCTTCCCGGACAAGCCCTACACCAAGAAGCCCGCCGAGACGCGGATGGGCTCCGGTAAGGGCAACCCGGAGGGTTGGGTCGCGGTCGTCAAGCCCGGCAAGGTGATGTTCGAGCTGGCCGGCGTCCCCGAGGACCTGGCGCGCGAGGCGCTGCGCCTCGCCGGGCACAAGCTCCCGGTCAAGACGCGCTTCGTGATGCGCGAGGGGGCGGAGAACCGATGAAGGCCTCCGAGGCGCACAATCTGAAAGACGGCGAGCTGGTCGTCAAGCTGATAGACGCCAAGAAAGAGGCGTTCAACCTGCGCTTTCGCCACGCCACCGGCGAGCTGGAGAACACGGCGGGGCTGAGGCGAGCGAAGAAGGACGTGGCGCGGTTGTTGACCGTGGCCAAGGAGCGCGGGATCGACGTGGATCGAGAGTTGAGGAAATGAGCGAGGACGAGAAAAAAGAGACGCAGGACGAGACCCCTCAGGAGGAGAGTCCTCAGGACGAGGCCGCCGAGGCCGCGGGTCCTGTCGCGGAGGAGGACTCCTCGTCCTCGCAAGCTGCGGGCGAGGAGCCCACCTCCACGCCACCCGCGGAAGAGGCGCCTGAGGCAGAGGAGGCTCCGGCCGAGGAGGCGAGCGCCCCAGCCGCTGAAGAGAAAGCTGCGGAGGCCGAGGCGGAGCCGAATCCGGAGGATGAGCTGCCTTGGAAGGAGCGGCGTCGGCTGGCGAAGTCCAGGCGGCCGCATAAAGCTGGGCCGCAGCTGTCTGTCGAGGAGCGCGCGAAGCAGCGCGAGGCCGATCGCAAGCGGCGGGCCGAGCTGCGGCGCAAGCAGCGGGGCGAAGCGCGGAAAGAGAAGACCGCCGGAACGGGCACGCCGAAGGCGGAGCCCGAGTCGAACGCCGCCAAGGTGCGGCAGGGGATCGTCGTCTCCGACAAGGCGGAGAAATCGATCACGGTTCGCGTCGACATCGTCCGCCGCCATCCGGTCTACGAGAAGGTGATCCGCCGCTCGCGGACGCTGCACGCCCACGACGAGCGCAACGAGGCCGGCGAGGGCGACGTGGTGCGCGTCGTCGAGACCCGACCGCTGTCGAAGACCAAGCGCTGGCGCCTCGTCGAGGTCGTCGAGAAGGCACGGTAGGAGCGAGCTCGTGATCCAGCAGGAGTCCAGGCTCAAGGTCGCCGACAACTCGGGCGCGCGCGAGATCCTCTGCATTCGCGTCAAGGGCGGCTCGCATCGCCGCTACGCCGGCGTCGGCGATGTGATCACCGCCACCGTCAAACAGGCGAGCCCGCAGGGCGGCGTCCGCAAGGGCGAGGTCGTGCAGGCGGTCGTCGTGCGCACCAAGAAGCAGCTCGGCCGCGCCGACGGCACCTACATCGCCTTCGACGAAAACGCGGCGGTGCTGATCGACCCGGCCAGCAACAACCCGCGCGGCACGCGCATATTCGGCCCGGTGGCCCGCGAGCTGCGCGAGCGCAACTTCATGAAAATCGTCTCGCTCGCCCCGGAGGTCCTCTGATGGCCAAGGCGATGAAAATCCGGACCGACGACATGGTCAAGGTGATCGGCGGCAAGGACGCCGGCAAGACCGGCCGCGTCATCCGCACCGAGCCGAAGCGCGGCTTCGTCTACGTCGAGGGGCTGAACATGGTCAAGCGACACCAGCGGCCCCTGCCCGTCCAGAACACGCAGCGCAAAAGCGAGGCGATGGGCGGGATCATCGACAAGGAGGGGCCGATCCACGTCTCCAATGTGATGCTGCTCGACCCCAAAGACAACAAGCCGACGCGCATCGGCGTGCGCCGCGACAAAGGCGGCAAGCGCGAGCGCTTCTCGAAGCGGACCGGAGCGTCGTTCTGATGGAGGCCGCGACCGTGCAATCCCAGGCCGCGCCGCCGCCGCGCCTTCGCGAGCGCTACGAGCAGGAGGTCCTGCCGGCGCTGATGGGCAGGTTCGGCTACTCGACGACGATGGAGGCGCCGCGCCTGCGGAAGATCGTCCTCAACATGGGCGTCGGCGAGGCGAAACAGAACGCGAAGATGCTCGAAGCGGCGCAGGAACAGCTGGCGATCATCGCCGGCCAGCAGCCGAACGTGCGCCGGGCGCGCAAGTCGATCGCCTCCTTCAAGGTGCGCGAGGGAATGCCGGTCGGCATCTCGGTGACGCTGCGCCGCGCTCGCATGTGGGAGTTCCTCGACCGGCTCTGCTCGATCGCGGTGCCCCGCATCCGCGACTTCCGCGGACTGAACCCGCGCTCCTTCGACGGTCGCGGCAACTACTCGATGGGCATCAAGGAGCAGCTGATCTTCCCCGAAATCGACTACGACTCGATCGACCAGGTTCGCGGCCTGGACGTGACGATCGCGACCAGCGCCAAGACCGACGTGGAGGCGTTCGAACTGCTGCTCGCGCTGGGCATGCCCTTCGCCAAAGACGGGCGCCCCGGCGAGGCCAAGTCGGTGGCCGACGCGGCCGACGAAGAGAAACTGCGCGAGGAGGCCAGGCAGAAAGCCGAAGCGGAGCAGGCGGCCTTGGAGCAGCTCAAGGACGAGAATCCCGAGGCCTATGAGAAGCCGGAGCCCGAGGCCGGCGCGGAGGGCCAGGAGAGCGAGGAGAGTTCAGATGGCTAAGACTTCAATGAAGGTAAAGCAGCGCCGCAAGGCCAAGTTCAAGAGCCGCGAGTACAACCGCTGCCGGCGCTGCGGGCGGCCGCGCGGCTACTTCCGCAAATTCGGCCTCTGCCGGATCTGTCTGCGCGGCGCCGCGCACGAGGGCTACATCCCCGGCATGACCAAGTCGAGCTGGTAGGACGAGACGATGCTGAACGACCCCGTAGCCGACTACCTGACCCGAATCCGCAACGCTCTCGGTGCCGGTCACGACGAGGTGCTCATCCCCGCCTCGCGCCTCAAGGAGGAGATGTCGCGGATCCTCAAGGAGCAGGGCTACATCACCGATTTCAACCGCGAGCAGGCCCGGGTCGGCGAGGCGATCAAGATCCGCCTCAAGTACACCGAGGACCGCCGCCCGGTGATCGCCGGCCTCGAGCGCGTCTCGCGGCCAGGACGGCGGCGCTACGTCGACCACACCGGGATCCCGCGCGTTCACGGTGGCACCGGCACGGCGATCGTCAGCACGTCGACCGGCGTGATGACCGGGCACGAAGCGAAGCAGAAGGGAGTGGGCGGCGAGGTCGTCGCCTACGTCTGGTGAGGACGAGCGGATCATGAGCCGAATCGGAAGAAAGCCCATCCCCGTGCCGGACTCGGTCACGGTCGAGGTCGCGCCCGGCAACGTCGCGGTCAAAGGGCCGAAGGGCGAGCTGAGCCAGGCGCTCTCGGCGGAGATGAAGGTCGAGCAGGACGACGGCAACGTGACCGTGACCCGCCCGACCGACCGCGCCGAACACCGCGCGCTGCACGGCCTCACCCGCAGCCTGATCGCGAACATGGTCGAGGGCGTCACCAACGGCTACGAGAAGCGCCTGGAGATCCAGGGCGTCGGCTACCGCGCCCAGCTCAAAGGCCGCAGCCTCGAGCTGGCGCTCGGCTACTCGCACCCGGTCGCGATCGAGGCGCCGGAGGGCATCGACTTCGAGGTCCCCTCGCCAACCGAGATAATCGTGCGCGGCATCGACAAGCAGCTGGTCGGCCAGGTCGCCGCGGACATCCGCAAGCGCCGCCCGCCGGAGCCCTACAAGGGCAAGGGCATCCGCTACCGCGACGAGCAGGTCCTGCGCAAGGTCGGGAAGAGGGCCTGATGACCGTTCTGACCAAGAGACAGCAGCGCCTGCGCCGTCGCCGTCGCGTTCGCGCTCGGATCGTCGGCAGCGCCGAGCGGCCGCGGCTCTCCGTCTACCGGTCCAATCGTGGCGTCTTCGCGCAGCTGATCGACGACACCAAGGGCCATACCTTGGCGGCGGTCAACTGGACCGAGGACGAGCTGCGCAAGCTGAGCGCCTCCGAGCAGGCGAAGCGTGCCGGCGAGCTGCTCGCCGAGCGGGCGAAAGCGGCTGGCGTCGAGACCTGTGTCTTCGATCGCGGCGGCTACCAGTTCCACGGCCGGGTCAAGGCCCTGGCCGAAGGCGCGCGCGAGGGGGGGCTTCGCTTCTAGCCGTTGCTACGGTGAGCGACTCGTTATGAAGGGCATGGACATGACCAACGTGGAGACGGTGAGCCCTCGCGGCCTCGATCTCCAGGAGCGCGTGATCGAGATCAACCGCGTCGCCAAGGTCGTCAAGGGCGGCCGTCGCTTCTCGTTCACGGCGCTCGTCGCCGTCGGCGACGAAGAGGGCGTCGTCGGGATCGGCTACGGCAAGGCGCGCGAGGTGCCGCTGGCGATCCAAAAGGCGGTCGAGAACGCGCGCAAGAGCCTCATCCGCGTGCCCAAATACGGGCAGACGCTGACCCACAAGATCATCGGCCGCTACGGTGCCGGCCACGTCGTCCTGCGACCGGCCAGCCCCGGTACCGGCGTGATCGCCGGCGGCGGGGTGCGGGCGGTGCTCGAGCTCGGCGGCGTGCGCGACGTGCTCACCAAGAGCATCGGCACGCAGAACCCGATCAACCTGGTGAAGGCGACGATGGACGGGCTCGTGCGGCTGCGGCGGCCGGAGGAGGTCGCCGAGCTACGGGGTCTGACGGTCGCCCAGGTGCTGGGGGTCGAGAAGACCAATGGCGCTGCCGAGACTGTCCAGGGACCGGACGCGGGGCCCGCGGGTCCTGTCGCGGGGGACGGCGACTCGTCCTCGCACGCCGCGGGCGAGTCCCCATCCCCCACGCCACCCGCGGCAGAGACGCCCGATTCGACGCCACCCGCCGACGAAACGCCCGCTTCACCCACCGAGCCTGTGGAGCCGGAGGTATCCAGCGACAACAGCCCGGTGGAAGAGCCGGCGCCGCCGGCCGCCGAGGAGCAATAGCGATGGCCGGCGTGAAGATTCGACAGGTCAAGTCGGCCAACGGCACCAACCCTTCGCAGAAAGCGACGCTTGCCGCGCTGGGGCTGGGGAGGATCGGCAAGGCCGTCGAGCGGAAGGATTCGCCGCAGCTGCAGGGGCAGCTGCGGGTTGTCTCTCATCTGGTCGAGGTTGATTCCTGATGGCCGAGAAAGCGAAAGAGAAAGCTTCCAAGGAGAAAGCGCCGAAAGAGGACGCGCCGAGCGAGCGCAGCCAGGAGATCGGGCTGCACAACCTGAAGCCGAAGCCAGGCTCGAAACGGCCGCGCAAGCGGTTGGGCCGCGGCGAGGGCAGCGGGCTCGGCAAGACCTCCGGGCGCGGGCACAAGGGCGCCGGCGCACGCTCGGGCCGTAAGCGCAAGGCCGGCTACGAGGGCGGCCAGAACCCGATCCACATGCGGATGCGAAAGCTGCGCGGCCCGCACAAAAAGCAGTCGATGCCGTTCGAGAACTTCCGCACGACCACGCAGCCGGTCAACGTCGGCGACCTCGACGAGCGCTTCGACGCCGGCGCCGAGGTGACCCCCGCCTCGCTCAAGGAAAAGGGGCTGGCGACGCGGTCGCACCCAGTAAAGGTGCTCGCTCGCGGGGACGTCTCGAAGAAGCTCGCGGTCCACGCCCACGCCTTCAGCGCGGCGGCTCGCGAGAAGATCGAGGGCGCTGGCGGTTCCTGTCACACTCTGGAGCCGTAATGCTCAGGACTATTGCGAACGCTTTCAGCGTCGCGGACATCCGCAAGAAGCTCGCCTTCACGGCGGCGATGCTGCTGCTCTACCGGATGGGCTCGTTCATCCCGGCCCCGGGGGTCGACGCGGCCGCGGTCGAGGAACTCTCCAACAACTTCGCCGGCGACAACATCCTCGGCTTCCTCAGCCTCTTCTCGGGCGGCGCGCTCGAACGGCTCTCGCTGTTCGCGCTGGGGATCATGCCCTACATCACGGCTTCGATCATCCTGCAGCTGCTCACCGTCGTCGTCCCGGCGCTCGAGAAACTGCAGAAAGAAGGGGAGGTCGGGCAGCAGAAGATCACCCAGTACACGCGCTACCTGACCGTCGGCCTCGCGTTCGCCCAGTCCTGGGGCTTCGTCTTCCTCTTCCGCTCGTTTGGAGCCCAGGCGGGCGGCGAAAACGCGCTCGGCACCCTGAGTGGGCCGAAAGTGCTGCTGATCGTGATCAGCCTGACCGCCGGCTGCACCCTGCTGATGTGGCTGGGCGAGCTGATCACCCAGCGCGGCATCGGCAACGGGATCTCGCTGATGATCTTCGCCTCGATCGTCTCGGGCCTGCCCGGCGGCGTCACCGCCTGGTGGACCAACCCCGACCAGGTCTTCGTCGTGATGATGCCCTTCGTCGCGCTCGCCGTCATCGTCGCGATCGTCTTCGTCCAGGAGGGCCAGCGGCGGATCCCGGTCCAGTACGCGAAACGGGTGGTGGGCCGCAAAATGACCTCGGGCGGCTCGACCTACCTGCCGCTGCGAGTCAACATGGCCGGGGTCATCCCGGTCATCTTCGCCGCCTCGATCATGGCCTTCCCGCCGACGATCGGCCAGCTCCTGAACACGCCGATGGCGCTCGACTTCGCCGCCTTCTTCGGGCCGAACACCTGGGCCTACGTGGCCGGCGAGGTGTTCTTCATCATCATCTTCACCTACTTCTACACGGCGGTCACCTTCAACCCGGTCGACCAGGCCGACAACCTGAAGAAATACGGCGGCTTCATCCCCGGCGTGCGGCCCGGCCGGCCGACCGCCGAGTACCTCGACCGGATCCTCTCGCGCCTGACCTTCCCCGGCGCCCTCTACCTGGGCGCGGTGGCGGCGCTGCCGACGATCCTGATCAGCCAGACGTCGGCCAACTTCTTCTTCGGGGGGACGTCGATCCTGATCGTCGTCGGCGTAGCGCTCGACACGGTGAAGCAGCTCGAGGCGCAGCTGATGATGCGCAACTACGAGGGCTTCTTGAAATAGGCTGAGGACGCTGCAAACCTGCGTATCTCGGGGTCTTCGGTCGTCCTCCTCGGGTCACGCACTGATGTGCGCTCCCCTCGTCGGTCTCCCTGCATCCCCCGATCTACTTGGTTTTCACGCCCTCAGATCTATTTCAAACCCCTCTATGGCTGAGCTGAACCTCGTACTCCTCGGACCTCCTGGCTCTGGCAAGGGCACGCAGGGCGAGCGGCTGCGGGACGAGCTGAAGCTGCCCTACTGGGCGACCGGGGACATCCTGCGCGCCGCGGTGCGCGAAGAGACCGAGCTTGGGCGGCTCGCCAAGTCCTACATGGACCGCGGTGACCTCGTTCCCGACGAGGTGATCGTCGGCGCGATCGGCGAGCGGATCGGATCGCCGGAGGCTGCCGAGGGCTTCATCCTCGACGGCTTCCCGCGCACCGTGCCGCAGGCCGAGGCGCTCGGCGCCAAGCTCGAAGAGCTGGGGCGCGAGCTGAGCGCCGTGCTCCTGATCGACGCCAGCGACGAGGAGGTGACGCGGCGCCTCGGCGGCCGCCGCACCTGCGCCGCCGAGAGCCACGTCTACCACGTCGACTTCAACCCGCCGGCGCGGGAAGGCGTCTGCGACGTCGACGGCAGCGAGCTGATCGTTCGCGACGACGACAAGCCGGAGGTGATCGCCAACCGGCTCGAGACCTACCACGAGAAGACCGAGCCGCTGATTGCCTTCTACGGGGAGCGCGGCCTGCTGCGTCGGGTCGACGGCTGCGCGGCGCCCGACGAGGTGACCGAGGAGCTGCGCAGCACCCTGGCGACGTGTACCGGATGATCATCCGCAAGACGCCCGAGCAGGTCGAGAAGATGGCGGCCTCGGGGCGGATCCTCGTCCGCTGCCTGCGGATGCTGGCCGGCAAGGCGAGGGCGGGGGTGACGACCAAGGAGCTCGACGCCGCGGCGGAGAAGTTCATCCGCTCGCAGGGGGCCGAGCCGGCCTTCAAGGGCTACCGCGGCTTCCCGGGCTCGATCTGCGCCTCGCCGAACTCGATGGTCGTCCACGGCATCCCCGGCCCCTACGAGCTGAAGCGCGGCGACGTGCTCTCGATCGACGTCGGCGTGATCAAGGACGGCTGGGTCTCCGACGCGGCGATCACCGTGCCGATCGGATCGGTCAGCGAGCAGGCGCGCAAGCTGCTCGACGTAACCAAGGTCGCACTGTTCGAGGGGGTCGAGCGGATGCGCCCCGGCAACCACCTCGGTGACGTCTCGGCGGCGATCCAGCGCAGCGTCGAGATCGAAGGCCTGTCGATCATCCGCACCCTGGTCGGACACGGGATCGGACGCGAGATGCACGAGGAGCCGCAGGTCCCCAACTACGGCGAGCCGGGCAAGGGCCCGCTGCTGGAGGAGGGGACGGTGCTGGCGATCGAGCCGATGGTCAACGCCGGCGGCCCGCTCGTCCACATGGGGGACGACGGCTGGGCCGTCTACTCCGAAGACGGCTCCCTTGCCGCCCACTTCGAGTTCACGGTCGCCGTCACCGCCGACGGCCCGCGGATCTTGACGCCCTGGCACGAGGAGGAGTAGCCCGCTCTCTGCGAGGATCGCTGCGATGCAAGAGCGGTGGTCAGCGGTGGACGCCTACGTCGGCGAGCGCCTGGCGCCGCACGATGAGGCGCTGGAGGCTGCACTCCGTCACAGTGCGGAGGCGGGGCTGCCGGAGATACAGGTCTCGCCACCGCAGGGGAAGCTGCTCGAGCTTCTCGTTCGCGCCATTGGCGCTCGTAGCGTCTTGGAGTTCGGCACTCTCGGCGGGTACAGCACGATCTGGCTCGCTCGCGGGCTGCCGACCGATGGGCGGCTGATCACGTTGGAGGCCGATCCGGCCTACGCGGAGGTGGCGCGGCGGAACCTCTCCGCGGCGCAGCTCGACGACGTCGTCGAGCTGCGCGTCGGTCCCGCTCTCGACCTGTTGCCCCAACTGGCTGCCGAGGAAGTGGGCCCGCTCGACTTCACCTTCATCGATGCCGACAAGGCGAACACGCCCGCCTACTTCGAGTGGGCGCTGGAGCGCACCCGGCCCGGTGGGCTGATCGTCGCCGACAACGTCGTCCGCGACGGCACGCTTGCCGATGCCGACAGTGCCGACCGCAAAGTCCAGGCTCAGCGGCGCCTGCACGAGATGATTTCAAGCGATCCCCGTGTGGAGGCGACGACGATCCAGACGGTCGGCGGCAAGGGGTACGACGGCTTCACGCTCGCCTTGGTGGCCGGCTGAGGGGAAGAGAATGGCGGTCGCCTCCCTTACGGGGTAGGTGCGACTGACCCGACACGCTAAGAACAAGATGCGATCGGACAAGCTTTCGGCGGCCGAGGTGCTGTCGATCCTTTCGCCGCGGAATCGAAATGGAGCGGACTCGCGTGGAACGATCTGGAGGCATGATGAAAGCCGATTACGACAGCCAGGGCGACACGATTCAGATCGAGCTGGAGCCGGCTGACCGCCTTGGGGGTGGCAGCGATGTCGTCGAAGGCGGCAAGGTCATAGTCGGCTTCTGGGATGGGCGGCCGGTGCTGATCGATGTCATCGGCACGCGAGATCCAGGCTTCGAGGAGCCTCTGAGAGTCGCGGCCGCCCGTCACGACCTCGACGCCGAAGCGCTGATCGCCATCGCCCGCGCGGCCCTCGCCGCGCCCGATCGGCCGGTCCAGCTGGACGTCGGCGCACGCCTCGCGGCCTGACTCCGACCGCCGGTCGCCGCGGCGCGGCCCTTGCTATCTTTCCCGTTCGGCCCGATGGGCCGGTCGTGCCTGCTTGCCCAACTCCTGGGGCTGGCGGGAGTCCTGTTTTCGAGACGAGACCGGAGCGATGAAGGTCAGAGCTTCCGTAAAGCCGATGTGCGAAAAGTGCAAGATCATCCGCCGCAACGGGGCGGTCTTGGTGATCTGCCAGAACCCGCGCCACAAGCAGCGCCAGGGCTAGGGGAACGAGATGGCGCGCATCGCGGGAGTCAACATCCCGGTCAACAAGCGGATCGAAATCGGCCTCACCTACATCTTCGGCATCGGTCGCTCGACCGCGAGCGGCATCCTCGCCGAGACGGGGATCGATCCGAACACCGGCGTCAAGGACCTCACCGAGGACGAGGTGATGAAACTGCGCGAGGCGGTCGAGCGCCGCGAGGTCGAGGGCGACCTGCGCCGCGAGCGCTCCCAGGACGTCAAACGACTGATGGAGATCGGCTCCTACAGGGGCCTGCGGCACCGCCGCGGCCTGCCGGTGCGGGGCCAGCGCACGAAGACCAACGCGCGCGGCCGCAAGGGCCCGCGCCGCATGAGCGTCGCCGGAAAGCGCAAGGTGTAGGGGAGAGATGGCAGCGAAAAAACAGGGCAAAGGGCGCACTCGCCGTCGCGTCAAAAAGAACATCTCCTACGGGCAGGCGCACATCAAGACTTCCTTCAACAACACGATCGTCACCCTGACCGACCGTCAGGGCAACGTGATCGCCTGGGAGTCGGCGGGCTCGACCGGCTTCAAAGGCTCGCGCAAGTCGACCCCATTCGCCGCTCAGGTGACCGCCGACGCGGCCGCCAAAAAGGGCATGGAACACGGGCTGGAAAAAGTCGAGGTCTTCGCCAAGGGCGCCGGCTCCGGCCGCGAGACGGCGATTCGCTCGCTGCAGGCCGCCGGCCTCGAAGTGACCACCGTCAAGGACGTCTCCCCGCAGGCTCACAACGGCTGCCGGCCCAAGAAGCGGAGGCGGGTCTGATGGCTCGCGACACCGGCGCCCAGTGCAAGCAGTGCCGCCGCGAGGGGCAGAAGCTCTTCCTCAAGGGCGAGCGGTGCTTCACCGACAAGTGCGGCGTCGAGCGCCGCTCCTACCCGCCGGGCGAGCACGGCCGCGGCCGCATGCGCCAGTCCGAGTACCGGGTGCAGCTGCGTGAGAAGCAGAAGACGCGCCGCTACTACCAGGTCCTCGAGGGCCAGTTCCGCGCCTACTACGACAAGGCCTCGCGCCAGGAGGGCGTGACCGGCGAGAACCTGCTGCGGCTTCTCGAGTCGCGCCTCGACAACGTCCTCGTCCGACTCGGCTTCGCCGCTTCCCGGCGCCAGGCGCGGCAGTTGGTCCGCCACGGCCACTGGATGGTCAACGGACGCCGCGTCGACGTGCCCTCCTACCAGGTGCGGCCCGAAGACGTGATCTCGATCAAGTCAGACTCAGCCGCCACCGACACGATTCGCAAAGCGACCGAGCTGGTCTCGACCGTGCCGGCCTGGCTGCAGGCCGATCACGACTCGCTTACCGCCAAAATCCTCCGCTACCCCGAGCGCGCGGAGATCTCGGCGCCGGTTCAGGAGCAGCTCATCGTCGAGCTGTACTCCAAGTAGTCCGGGCCCATTTTCGGAAACACATACGCAAGGAACTCATGACCACCGACTTCCAGGTCCCCCGCATCACCGCAGAGAAAGCCGACGACCGTCGCGGCACCTTCACCATCGAGCCGCTGGACAAGGGCTTCGGCTACACGTTCGGCAACGGCCTTCGCCGTGTCCTGCTCTCCTCGCTGGGCGGCGCCGCCGTCACCAGCGTCCGCATCGAGGGCGTCGCGCACGAGTTCTCGAGCGTGCCGGGCGTCAAGGAGGACGTCACCGACATCGTCCTCAACCTCAAGGAGCTCGTCGTCCGCATGCACACCGACGCCGACGAGGTCGAGGCACCCCTGGTCGCCACCGGCCCCGGCGAGATCAAGGCGAAGGACATCGACCTTCCCTCAGGCGTGGAGATCCTCAACCCCGACGCGCCGATCGCGACGCTCGAGAAAAAAACGAAACTCGAGGTCTACCTGACGATCGGTCGCGGCCGCGGCTACTCGCCGGCCGAAGCGAACAAGCCCGACGAGCAGCCGATCGGCGTGATCCCGATCGACTCGATCTTCTCGCCGATCCGCCGCTGCTCCTACACGGTGGCGAGCGCCCGCGTGGGACAGCGCACCGACTTCGACAAACTGACTCTCGAGCTGGAGACGGACGGCTCGCTCGAGCCGTCCGCCGCTCTGCGCGAGGCGTCGGAGATCCTGATCAAGACGCTGGCGATCTTCACCGACCCCGAACGGGTCGAGGAGCTCACTGCTCGCGACGCGGCGCCGGCCCTGCAGGCCGACGGGCTCGGCGGCGCGGTCGGCGACGCCGCCGGCGCGGCAATCAGCAATGGCCAGGACGAAATCCTGATCGAGGAGCTGGAGCTGGGCGTCCGCTCCTACAACTGCCTGAAGCGCGCGGGCGTGCAGACGGTCGGCGACCTGGTGAAGAAGACCCGCACCGAGCTCAACGCGATCCCCAACTTCGGCTCGAAGTCGATCGAGGAAGTCATCGAGACGCTCGAATCCCGCGGCCTCCACCTGGCCGCGGACTGAGGAAGCGCGCGGCTGAGGAGGAGGAGCGATGCGGCACCGCAAGAAGCGCAACAAGCTGAGCCGCGACGCCGCGCACCGCCAGTCGCTGCTCGCCAACCTCTCCAAGCAGCTGATCGAGCACGAGCGGATCGAAACCAGCCAGGCGAAGGCCAAGGCGGTCAAGCCCGAGGTCGAGCAGCTGATCACGCTTGCCAAGCGGGGCGACCTGCACGCCCGGCGCCAGGCGCTGGCAAGCCTGCACAACGACAAGTTCGTCGTGCACAAGCTGTTCGAGGAGGTCGCGCCGCGCTACGTCGAGCGGCCGGGTGGCTACACGCGGATCGTCAAGCTGGGGCCGCGGAAGTCGGACAGCACGGAGATGGTTTATCTCGAGCTGGTGTAGCGGAACCCATCCCGGTAGGGGTTCCACTTAACTTTTTCCGAAGACAGTCCGCGTTCGTCCGCGACTGCTGCCGCGGAAAAAGTACAAGACGTTCCACCCCTACCGGGATGGGTCCTCAGTGGTAGGAAACGGACTCCAAGTACAAGCCATGTGGTGGGGCCGTATCGCCAGCCGCCGACCGAGGAGCGCCTTCTAGGAGCTGGGTGAACTGCTCGACCGTGAAGCGGCCTGAGGAGGCGCCTAGCATCGTGCCGAGGAGGGCGCGGACCATGTTGCGCATGAAGGCGTCGGCGGTGATGCGGAAGGCGAGCAGCTCGCCGCCGCCAGGGAGCGGCTCGGCCGTCCAGGCGGCGGCGAGGACGTTGCGCTCGAAGCGGACGTGGTCGGTCTGGGTTGGGGTGAAGGCGGTGAAGTCGTGGCTGCCGAGGAGGGCGGCGGCGCAGGCGTCGAGCGCCTCGCGGTCGATCCGGTGCGGCCACCACAGCGCCCTGTCGCGCTCGAAGGGGCTCGGCGAACGGCGGGCGAGCACCCGGTAGAGGTAGGTGCGCGAGCGCGCGTCGCGGCGCGCGTCGAAGCCGTCGGCGACGCGCTCGGCGGCGCTCACGGTGAGGTCGTCGGGCGAGAGGGCGTTGAGGCCGCGAGCTGGGTCGGGTGGGAGCTCGGCGTCAGTCTCGAAGCTGGCGACCTGGCCCAACGCGTGGACGCCGGTGTCGGTGCGGCCGGCGACGGTCAGCTTCACGCGTTGGCGCAGCACGGTCGCTAGCGCCGCCTCCAGCTCGCCCTGCACGGTTCGCAGCCCCGGCTGCGCCGCCCAGCCGCGGAAGCCGGCGCCGTCGTATTCGATGTCGAGGCGGACGGTGGGCACGGCGGCAGTATCTCCGACCCACGGAGGATCAGGCTGTCGCGCCCCCCGCCTAGAATCGGTCGGGTGCGGATCCTCCTCACCAACGACGACGGCATCTCGGCTCCGGGCCTGCAGGCCGCCCGGCGGGCGCTGGTCGAGCTCGACGGCATCGAGGTCGACGTCATCGCCCCCGAGTCCAACCGCAGCGCGATCGGCCGCGGCATCACCACGCGCTCGCCGCTCACCGTCGAGGAGGTCA